>CAZKFV010000025.1:0-36367 GCA_964552295.1 uncultured Thermotogae bacterium
CGATCTACATCGGCTTGTTTTAGTGATTCCTGAGGATGACAGCGATGGTCTTTTTTCTCAAGCTCGCTTCCCTCTCGTACACCACACACATGGACTCTAACCACGCTTGGTGGGTAAACAGAAAAGGTCAGGGCCCCGCTTGCGGGGCCCTGACCTCCTTGCCTTGCTGCCTGGATCGGAGGTAACAATCCTTTTTTTTGCTCTTGTATATCAAAAATACTACCCCCAAGTTACGAAGCATCTGTGAGATGCATGTGTAGAATGTGTGAATCAAATTCCAAAAGCGTAGAGAACGGCGCCAAGCGCAAGCCCAAAAACAAGATTGAATCCCTTCACGAATAGCGTATCCCGCAGTGATGCAGACAGAAGAGGAAGCATTCCATGGCCATCTTGCACGAAAGAACTCACAAAGAGCACAGAAAACGGAATCATGCCAGAGGCGAACATCATCACGAATATCATGTGTGGCCCAGACTCCGGGATTATGCCAAGTAGCCCAGCAAACAAGAAAATAACCCAGATGTGACCCTGGATAAAATCTTGCACCACCTCAGAAGAAGGAAGAAACGACAGAACAAGTAATGCTCCAAATGTCCATAAAAAAACACGCAACATGTGTTTGCGGATCACATGATCAATAATATGGATGCGCAGATAGTGCTCTGTGGTTGCAATACCCAGAATAGTCCCGAAGGAAAGAAGAACGACAAGGGTTATGCGCATCCAGTTCCAGCTAGCCGGCCCCACTACCCCAAAGCAGGAGATAAGAAGAAGGGCGATCATCATAGATAAAAAGATGATTCTAAGAAAGCTTGGATGACTCAGACTGACACGCACTGTTTGCCACACACTCTGTCCAAGTTCTTCTTCATGGACAACGTGTAGCTCGCATGCTTTGCAGGCGACTATCCCCAAGCGTTTGGCTACCACATCCGATAGCGCCCCGAAGAATATACCGGAGAGAAATAACCCCCCAAAAAGCACCATTGCCTGCTTCGGAAACATGGCAAGCATAATGTAGGCTTCATCGCCAGATGTAGCGATCATTCCACCAACAATCGCGCCAAATCCGATTAAGCCGTGCACATACATTGAGACGTTCATGAAAGCTCCCAAGCACCCTGGGGTGGACCCTAAGAATGAAGCAAGCACATATTCCCGCCACTTTCTTCCTCGCAAAGCAACGGTAATCCCCCCGCGTGAGAGCACATTTAGCCAGTCTACAAGAACCATCATGGAAAAAACGAAAATGGTAATTGTAGCCGCCTCACGTAAAATCTTAAGCACGCCCATTTAAGCTAGTTAGCCTTTGTTTCCAAATTCTTGTAGAGACTTATATAGCTCAGCCGTATAAGTTAACGCTGGGCCGCCGCACATCATAACAGCTACCGCAGCAACTTCCCAAATTTCATCCTCCGTAGCACCCGCGGCTAGGCAGCTCTGGGTATGCATCCCAATGCAATACTTACAGCGTGCTGTTAACGCCATTCCAAGACCAATCAGTTCCTTAGTCTTCAGGTCCAGGGCCCCGGGTTTCAGTACAGCATCCATGAACTGAGTGAAGTTACCAATTGAATCTGGAACATGTGTCTCAAGCGCGCCGAGCGCCCGCTTCACTTCTTGAACCGCTTCTTTCATCTCTCCCATTTGCAATACCTCCTATAAAGATTTTCTAACCAAAGATGCAAGCTACCCCTCGACCAATCAATGCAACGATCATGGCAACCGCAGTAGTCGCAGCTACAGCAAGGCCGGTCTTTCTGCCTCCCAGCTCCCGAATTAGCACAGCAATAGTTGCTACGCAGGGAATATAAAACATGACAAACAGCGTAAATGTCATTATCTGTCCAGCAGAAAGCACGCTAGACACATCCGTTGTTCCCAGGGCTTGGAAGAGCATGATCAGAGTCAGTTCCTTGCGGAAGATACCGAAAATGAGCGTTACTCCGATGCTTACCGGCAGGCCTAGTACCCAGGTAATTGGGAGAAAGCCCAGGTTCAGGTAGTAATCGATGTTCCCGAACTCGAAAAGGCTCAGCAGGACGCTGCCACCTACCAGTAGCGGCCAGGCTATAATGATAAATCCACGCGCCTGAAACCAGACTTTAGCTGCAACCACTCGCAAGGAGGGCATCTTGTAGGTAGGAATCTCTAAAATCAGCCCAGGAGTCACCTGCGGGAAGATCTTTCTCAAAATCCTACCTGCAATAGCTATTACTAGTAAGTTTACCATGTACAACAGAAAAGCATACGCTGGGCCAAGGAAGTACCCTACAAGGCCAAAGATAACGATAGTCCGCGCCGAGCACGGAACCATCAACGAAAGAAGAGCTGTTATGAATCGGTCACGCGGCGATTGGAGAATACGAGTAGCTAGAACCGCAGGCACGCTACACCCATAGCCAAGGATAAAAGGGATAACCGATTTTCCATGCAGTCCGATTTTGTGCATGAATACGTCCATCAGATAACCAGCACGAGGAAGATAGCCAACATCCTCAAGCAGCGCCAGGCCAACCCAGAAAGGAACAAGATAGGGCAAAACGATGCCTATCGCGCCAGCAATTCCCTCTATCAACCCCTTAAGAACAAAGTACCAAGCAGTGGTCTGAGGGATCGCTGTCCCAAGTGCCTCAATCGATCTCTCAAACAAACCCATCATTGGCTCTTCCACCAACGCTCCAACCTTGAACACTATGGAAAACAGGCCGTACATGATGGCGGCAAAGAAGACGTATCCAAAAAAAGGGTGCATTAGAAAGGCATCAACTCTATCCCGCAGGCCGATCTTCGGCGCACCAACTACTGTTGTCTTTTCAAAGAGCCCCATGGACAAATGATGCCTTTCTGCTGCAAAGATCTCCTCGGTGTCGCGGCCACGTGATTGCGAAAGCTGCAAGCGCAGTTCATCCACCAAGCCAAGATCCGTGGCTCCATTCTGTCTTGCTAGCTGAACAAAGTACGGATCACCTTCTAACAGCTTGATTGCAAAAAGACGTGGAGGCAGCTTTCCGCTGCGCAGCCTGGTAGACAAATACTCAGATAGCTGATCTATTACCTTCTCTACATCACTGCTGTACTTAACAGCCAGAACCAATGGTTGTTCCTTTGCTATCGACACCACCTTAGCTGCCGCCTGCTTCACGCCCACTCCATGCACGGCAATAGTGCTTACTACAGGAACCCCCAACAGCTCCGAGAGGGCGTCTGCATCTATTGACAGCCCCTTTCTCTTTGCTTCATCCTCCATGTTCAGGCAAACAACCAGCGGTATGCCCATCTCCACAATCTGCATTGTAAGCTCGAGTCCTCGACTAAGCAGAGACGCATCGATGATATTGAGTACTGCGTCAAATTCCCCGCCAACGAGAAAGTTGCGTGTCTCGGCCTCCGCCTTATCGCTCGAGGTCAGCGAATACGTACCTGGAAGATCCACAATTTCAGCTCTTTGTCCCGCTACCAACGCCTCACTCTTCATGTACTCAACTGTTGTTCCTGGAAGGTTAGAGGTGTTAGCTTTGTACCCAACAAGATGATTAAAAATGGTGCTTTTACCGCAATTTGGTTGACCAACAAGAGCAATACGAATCATTACTGTCTCCACAGACTATAAGTTATTATCGGACTAGTCAGTGCCCGTCATTTGTTCTTATCCTCTGGAAATTTCGCCCTCTTCTTCTGACAATCTTGACAATACCCAAACAACTCTACTTTCCCAGCAACAACATCAAAGTTGTACTCCTTGCCCACCTTAGCCAAAGGAAGAAGCGCTGGAATCTCAATTACCTTACCACAGCCCAGGCAGATACAGTGATAGTGGTTCTTAAGGCGCATTTCGTAGTGGTCATGACCCTGACCAAGATCACTAGTGTCAACAAGGCCAAGCTCAGCAAATACCTTGACTGTTCGGTAGACTGTGGACAAGTTTATCTTGGGATCTTCCTTCTTTGCCTGCAGGTAGATCTGGTTAGCGTCGAGATGAGAGTTTTTACCGATAATCCGTAGAATCAACCGACGCTCGGCAGTGACGCGCTTTCCCGCACCTCGCAACGCGTCTAGCAAGCCAGCCATATCACTGTTGTTGTTCTTCTTCCTAACCATGTTCACAGTGGATCAACAATAATTCGGTTAGCCACTCCGCGGCCTAGGGCAATACGAATCCCATGAATCTCCACAAGCAACGGCCCACGAAACGCACCTGCTCGGGATACAACCATGGTATCTCCCGGGTGAATACCCATCTGCGACAAGTTTCTGTACAGACCAGGCCCGCCAACAAAACTTACCACCCTCGCTCTTCTGCCCTTACTAACTTCATCGAGAGTCATCTATCTTGAACCTCACTTTTTATTGCAAATAACTTGCAGAAAGAATATACATCGGCAATATCATTCTGTCAAGGTATTTTTTGCAGTCATTTCTGAATACCGTTGTCTGTACCAGAATTGAGAATTAGCGTATCATGAACGTCAGCACAATTGTGAGGTGGTAAGAAAATGGATCGTTCTGTTACCGAGCTGGCAAAAGAAGTTGAAGATATATGCAAGGGCCTTGAAGGGTTCTCCGCAACAGAAAAGATCAGCGCAGGTAAGATAAGAGCCCAGGCAAGTGTTCGTTTCCGACGGCCTGCTAAAATCACATTGGAGTACCGCTCTTATGAGGATCCGCTGGCAAAGTTTGAGGAAAAGCTCGCTGGTAGCGAGTTTCTTCCAGAGGAACTCCTTACGATGCAAATTCTCTACAACGGACATGAAACGTGGATGATCGATGCAAAACACAATGTAGCAATAAAGAAAATCGGCCGCAGACTCTACTCACCGCTACGCCTTCCTGATGGAATTGCAGATATTACACTGATGTATCACTTAACACGTGATTTCCTTTTGCGCGACGAAGGACAAGAGGCCATAGGTGGAAGAGATTGTCACAAGATCGGGTTGAAACCCAAGACCCAACAACGAGTATCGCTTTTCAAGGATGAGATATTTCCAGTAATAAGGGCGGTTTTGTATATCGATAGTGAAAAACTGTTTCCTTCACGTATTGTGTTCTGGCCATCCCCAAGATCTCCTCTGTACTACATCGTTGGCCCATCAGAGCCGATAACTATCGAGTACGAAAACCTTCTATTGACCGTGCCCAAGGATGAGGTTTTCGAAGTTGCAATATCTGAACAGATGAAGGTGTTCCATGAACAAGAAGTACCGGAAAAGGAGATTTCAGATAACCTTCCCTTTGATATCCCCTTGAACCTTCTCAAGGATCGAGGATACGAGCTTCGCGACAACTTGGCTTTGATAACTGTAAGCAAGAAAGCAGATCGAGCTTATGCGCTACTTTCTTTCCAAGGCAAAGAAAGCAGCAATAAGCAGGCGTCCGGTATATCCCTACGAGCAGGAAACTACCTCTCCCCTGATATGAATCGACGACGTGCCCTACTCGCATCCAGCGGAGAGGAGATCGATCTAAAAGGTAAGAAAGGAAGATTGCTAGATCGCGGTTCGCTTCTCAAGGACGAAATTCCCGAGTCTGCTCAGCGATCGCTGCTTGAAGTTACCTGGCAACAGGATGGGGTGTACTGGTTTCTATTAGCTGAGGGAATAGCAAGGGAAGACCTGCTAAGCATCACCACGTCTATGGCCACCGGAGATAACCAATCTAGTGATTGAGACAAGCGATCATGCTTAATTTCCAGGTATAAGCATCTTAACCTCACCTGTAGTTAAGGACACTTCCATTATAGCGAAGGTATCACCTTCGTTTTCCCTAGTGAATCCCAACGTGCTGCTATCGATCCAAAAAGAAGTATTAGCGCCGATCGTGTTTTCCAAAGCCCTTGCCTCCTGGAACTCGTAGTCGTATAGGTATAGAACCGGTGTATCATCTTCCAGGCTTGTTGGAGCCAGGTAAGACATCAATTTCCCATCAGGGGAGAAAGAAGGAAGAATCCCGTAGTCTGCAACCTTATACGCACAATCCTCTTGGTTATCAATCAAATAGAGCGTTGGCAGCTCGTCTGCATTCTCAAGGTAGGGAGTTACAAGCGCATTCTCGTAAACAGAGATAACGGCTCGTTTCCGATCAGAGGAGACATCCCACAGGAACCAAGCAGGAAGTATTAGCAGGCTTCCCTCCATGTCTTCTGAGAGAAAGAAGGAGGCGATTTCGTATTCTTCTGCTGTTAAAGGGTTGTAAGTCGACAGCTTACCCATCTTCAGCGGTCCCTCAACACTCTGGGAAATAATGCCAAGAGTTCCGTCCCAGCCTAGACGCTTATAACTGATGATGTTATCTTTAAGCACTGAGTGCCTTTTCTCCATTTTAGAGTACAGCCTTAACCGGCCAATATCACTATCACTATCAAGGGAAAGATATGCAATATCGCCATTTTCGGTAAAGGAGCACCATAGGACAGAATCCTGTGTATGAAAGAGCTCTATCGGACGAGAATCTGTCTGCACCCCAGAGCTATATATCGCTGAGGAGATCGGCTGTCCAAGTTCATCCTCTTCTGTCTCAATAAACAGGATCTCACTTCCATCAATAGACCAATCTAAAACACCACTGTCGCCGCTGGAAGCAACATTTTGCAGGCGCGCAATTCTACCATTTTCAACCAGAGCAAGGTGACAATCTCCCTCAGGAAGAATGCTGTATGTGCCTTCGTTTCCAATGAAGAAGGCTATGGTTCCATCAGAACGCACAAGTGGCTGATTGTAAATAAAGCCACACCCGGATAGCAGAACAACGCCTAACGCTAGCACCATAAATAATATAGTTTTCATGCCAACAGCATAGCAGGGCTACATCGACCAGTCAATCACATTGCCTGCCCTGTGCAAGACAATCTACCTAACAGGAAGCCGTGAGCAGTTCTAGTGCCTGCTCGTCTGGCTGTTTCTAGATTACTGCGTTCCGGGTATAAACAACAAGCCCAGCAGCAAACGCATCTTTAGCCCCTGTATAGTTTAGCTTAGCGATAGTTGTTCTAGGCTTGAAACAGCGTTTCCTACCTTGCCAGGCGATCGATCTTCAAGACCGTAGCCAAGCTCCGACAGAAAACCTCCTGCAGACGAAATCAACCATCTTTTCAGGGCTGGTGTATCACAAAGTAGATTGATGTCCCCAAAACAAGAATGCGGGACATCATTTGTCTCTTAGTTTGGCTACTGCATCGACCATAGCCCTCACTCGATCGAGCTCGACCGGGCCATCAGTCTTTCCTTCTTTCTTCAGGATTGTCCCCACTATGAACCCGCTTGCTGCATGATAAGTTGAGATATTATCAATTCGAACACCACTTCCGATCAACACAGGAAGAGGAGTCATTTGCCGAACCTTGGTCAGGTGATCCGGCGGGGTGCGCTTGCCTGTCCCAATTCCTGAAAGGATCAGCGCATCCGGGCTGTTCCGATCAGCATCTAGCGCCGCCTCCTCAATTACTGTCAGGTGCGCCGCATGCTTGACGTGTACATCAGCGAAAATCTTCACGTCACACCCAAGGCGCTTACGAAGATCTAGAAGCTCACGCGCGTTTCCCTCGATCATGCCCTGATCAGTAAAAGCAACGCCACAGAAGACGTTGACCCTGACAAAAGCTGCCCCAGTAAACGCAGCTATCCCAAGCGCCGCAACACCATCATTGCGAAGAACGTTCACCCCAAAAGGAACCCGAGCAGCGCGCGAAAGCTCATATACCACGATACTCATAGCAGCTACAGCTTCTTTAGGGGCGTACTTGGAAAACGGCGCGTCTCCGAAGTTCTCAATCATAACACCATCAGCTCCGCCTGATTGGAGTACCTCTAGGTCGCTTCCTGCCCTCTCGATTATCCTGTCTAAGCCATCACCAGCATAACCATAGCTTCCAGGAAGTGCCGGTAGATGAATCATACCAACAAGCGGTTTGTCACAAGCAAATGGTTTCATCATTTGAAACTATACATTGTCAAGCATCACGCTGGCAAGAAGAGGTGCCAAATTGGACGAAATGTTCTATGTGACATAGAATTGGTGAACCATGAAAACCGTTGATCTAATCAGAAAGAAACGCGATGGAGAAAGACTGAACCACGATGAGATTCAGTTTCTTATTGATGGGTATATACATGGGAACATCCCCGACTACCAAATCTCGGCTTTACTAATGGCAATCTACTTCCAAGGAATGAAAGACGAAGAGACAGCTGATTTGACCGATGTAATGGCTAATTCGGGAACTATGCTTGACTTATCTAAGACGAGCGGGTTTCCCGTCGACAAGCACTCCACCGGCGGAGTAGGAGACACAACATCTCTTGTATTAATCCCTTTGCTAGCTGCCTACGGGTTTACGGTAGCAAAGCTTTCAGGTAGATCGCTTGGTCACACAGGAGGTACTATAGACAAGCTAGAGTCTATTGCGGGTTTTCGCACCGACCTGTCGCGTGAGGAGTTTCTCAAATTGGTCGATAGCACCGGCCTTGCTCTGGCGGATCATACTGAAGATATGGTTCCCGCAGATAGGTTGCTATATGAGCTACGCGATGTCACCTCTACTGTTGATTCACTTCCGCTAATCGTCTCCTCTATTATGTCCAAGAAGATCGCTGGAGGAGCGCGCGGGATTGTGATTGACGTTAAAACAGGTTCAGGGGCGTTTCTCAAGACACTTAAGCAATCACGTTACTTGGCACAAGCGCTTGTTGGTATCGGCACAAAACTTGGTCGCAAGATTTCCGCGCTCATTACAGACATGTCGCAACCCCTAGGCAGAATGGTGGGAAACGCCCTGGAGGTCCGCGAAGCGATCGAAACCTTGCGTGGTGAAGGTCCGCGTGACTTAGAGGAGCTTTGCTGCGCCCTTGGAGCTGAGCTGGTGTTGTTCTCCGCAGATATAACCGATCATTCCAAGGCCGTAGAAAACCTGAGGAGTCTCCTGTATGACGGCTCAGCCCTAAACAAGTTCGTGCAAATGCTGGAAAACCAGGGTGGGAACGCCAGCGTTGTTGATGATTTTAGCCTTCTTCCCGCTGCCAAGGAAAGAATACAGATGGATGCTTCACGCTCAGGAGTGGTTGTAGGACTAGACGCGCTTTCTATAGGGCGGGCAGCAAACCTGCTGGGTGCTGGTCGGTTCACCAAAGAAGACTTAATAGATGCGGCTGTGGGAATAGAGCTAGTCCGTAAAGTTGGAGAGCCTGTAGAAAAAGGCGAACCTTTAGCTATCTTGCATGTAAACGACGAATCAAACCTCCAGCTAGTCAAGGACTTAGTTATAAGTGCATACAATCTTGGCAAGGAAAAAACCAGCCCACCAAAACTCATTATCGACCGTGTTATTGGCAACAAAGGCTAACCCTTCAATACAGCCAAGCAGGTCAAAACATCAGATTCCTCAAGCTGCTCTGAAAAGATCCGTCGCGATGAATAGAAGAACACCTCAAAAATCAGAGTGAGAAAGGCTCCGGAAGTAGTTCTTGAATAGTAGTAGGTTTGAATTCCCCATTTGTATTTCCCATAAGGATCACGATATTCGGCGCATGTTCGTAGATCACCTGTCGGCATGCCCCGCACGGCTGGCAGTGATCAGCCTCACACACCACTGCAAGCTTGACAAAGTCGTGATGGCCCTGGGAGATGGCTGCAAAGATAGCTGAACGCTCAGCACAAATAGAAAGACCATTTACAGCATTTTCTACATTTACGCCGGTAAACACTGTACCATCCAAGCAAAGCAAAGCTGCCCCAACAGGAAACCTGGAATAGGGACAGTAGGCATTCTTTCGCACATCGTTTGCCATCTCCAGTAACGTCTTGTCGTCAATCAAAAGCGAACCGCCAGTCCTATCTTGGCTGATATAGTACCATTTTTGATATCCCACCAGCCACTGTTCACACTTATAGGAAGCTGATAGCCGCCTTGGGCTACCAGGCGGAGGAATGGTGGGCCAAGTTCTATCTGTCCTGACAGGCTAGCCGTAAATTCGCTCCAGCCAAGACCGTCCAAATGAAGGGCATCAAGAGCTGAATCAACGTCCGCCTGATGGCCAGGAGCGTTTACCGCGACTTGGGGAACTATGTTTCCTTTAGTGAAATCAACGCCGGCACCAAGTTCAATACCGGCAAATAAAAGGTCAAAATGCTTCGCAACTTGGCTTGTCAGCTTGAAGACTGAAAATCCAACATCAGCGCTCACGCTGGCAGTATCTCCACCAAGGTCAACCACCGTGTCTACAACAAGTGGCTGGGGAATGCTGTATCCAACCATACCAGCAATTCCCCGTAGGATAGTGTCATTTACTGAAGCTACCGAGAACACAACCTTGTTGATAACAATCAATGGCAGACCAAATTCCAACGTACCACCAACCATGGGAATAGGAAAATAGTCCACGGGAAAAGACCGCTCTATATCGGTAAGCGTCGCGTTCAATTCCTGCAGTACTTGATCGATTACCGGTGCCGATAATCCTAGCTCAGAAAGGGCGCTTGTGGCAGCTTGAGGAGCCATGTCCAGGGCCCCGGAGAGATTGACGGTAAGGACTGATAAATCTAGGCCAATCCCTCCGGGAAACGCAGCAAAGGAGTAAAGGAGGATAATAGTTAGCCCTAATCCTGTAATGTATGCTCTCTTCCTATTCAATGTCTATCCCATCCTTCCCATTCACGACGCTTCAGTTCGGCGCGCTTGATCTTCCCGCTTGTGGTTTTGGGAAGCTCTTTCACAAACTCGATCGCGCGTGGGTATTTATATGGAGCAGTTACGCTCTTTACGTGCTCCTGTAGTTCCTTCACCAGATTGTCAGAAGGGGAATGCCCCTCAGCCAGTATCACAAACGCCTTAACAATCTCACCTCTATCACGGTTAGGTGCAGCCACGGCCGCCGCTTCCACAACAGCAGGGTGGCTAACCAACGCATCCTCCACCTCAAAAGGCCCAATGCGATAACCCGATGTCAGTATCACATCATCAGCTCGGCCCTCGAAGAACAAGTATCCATCATCGTCGGTCCTTGCCAGGTCCCCTGTTCTGTACCATCCTCCCGAGAAAGCTTCCATGTCCAACTCCGGTGCCTTCCAGTAACCATCGAAGATGGCTGGGCTCTCCGGACGAAGTGCTATCTCACCTATTTCCCCTTTCTTGACCGGATTACCCTGTTGATCAATCAGTGTTACCCCTGTGCCAGGTGTTGGCTTACCCATTGCCCCTGGCTTTACCTTAATTCCGGGATAGTTGCATACTAAACAAACACTCTCTGTCTGTCCGTAGCCGTCCCGTATGGTCACGCCAAACGCGCGCTTGAACGCCTCAATCGGCTCCACATTCAGAGGTTCTCCAGCAGAAACAGCATCGGTAAGTACAAGATTATACTTGCCCATATCGGGAAGCTGTGCAAAAAGACGGTATTCTGTCGGGGTAGCACAAAGCTTAGTGATTTTATAGCGCTCCATAAGCTCAAGGTAGCGGCTACTGTCGAACTTCCCGTTGTACATTAACTGGGAGGCACCGCTCGTGAGCGCCACTCCGACCGGGCTCCAGTACCATTTTGCCCAGCCGGGGGCAGTTGTGGCCCAGATTATGTCATCGCGGGACACATCCCACCAGTAACGACCGGTAATGCTGTTATGAACGTACATCCACCGGTGCTTGTGTACAACCGGTTTGGCATTCCCTGTTGTTCCAGAGGTAAAATTGATGGTCATCGGATCATTTGCAGAAAGAGCGACCTTCGGCTCATCCGGCGAGTTTTCAGCCACCAACTCATCGAAACTCATCCATCCGTCTCTCGATCCACCGATTAAAACCATCTTAGAAAGCGGTGATTCCTTTTTCGCTTCTTCAACTGCCTCAGCAATGGATATATCAGCTACAATAACTGCTGCCCCGCTGACTTGAGAGCGGTAGGCGATCTCCTTGGCTTTCAACATCTCAGAACAGGGCACGGCAACCCCACCTGCAACAAACGTCCCTAGCTGAGCCATGTGCGCCTCAGGAAGACGAGGGAGCACGTGCAGCACCGGATCTCCTTTTCTTACGCCAAGTTTCATCAACCCAGCGCCCAAGCGTCTGGCCTTCTCTGCCAGTTCCGAGAATGTAACCTCACGCTTGTTTCCCTCGGCATCCTCCCAAAAAACGGCTACCTTATCCGGCGTCTTTGCCGCGTGTCTCTCCACTACGTCAACGATGTTATAGTCAGAGGGGATACCCCACTTGAAATCGCGCATCTCTTTCTCGTATTGCTCGGCTGAGTAAGGCATTTGTTACATCACCTTTCTGGTCTATTTTGAATTACCATTCAGAACCTTATAGCATATTATTAGTGTCATTGGCAAATAAGGGAGGAAGATGAAGGCTAGCGTTGTTTTAGGGCCAGTTGCGGCAAAACGCCTAATAGCTAAGGGCGTAAGAGAACTTGCAGTAGTAAAGAATGCCCTGGCCAAACATACGATTATCATTACTCTGGGCACCACTAATGCCATGGTAGCCGAAGAACTACTGGGACAATCAATCAACAAGCAGTCATTTGCTGCCGGGTTCATCGATGGTCGCTTCAATGTAAACAAGCACTTGGGAGAGATGGGTGAAGTAGTAATCCGTGAGGGAATAGAGACAAAGATTGACCAGCAAGAGCTACTCAAGTCGCTCACCGCAGGGGACGTAATCATCAAGGGAGGAAATGCGATTGACCCATGGGGCCATGTAGGGGTTCTCATGTCCTCCCGCGTTGCAGGAACTGTTGGCCGCTACTACGCTGCGGCAGTGGCCCGCGGAGTAGATGTGGTAATCCCGATAAGCCTACAGAAGGCAATTCATACCTCAGTTGAGGATCTAACAACACAGATGGGAACAGACAAGATCGAGTTAAGCATGGGGCTTAGCTGCGGTATGCATCCCTTGGCTGGACAAGTTGTAACCGAGATCGATACCCTGGAGAGACTGTTTCCAGTCCAAGTAACGCATATAGCCTCCGGAGGCGTTGGCTGTGGAGCTGGAAGCATCTCTCTTCTGATAACAGGGCAAGAAAAGGACGTACGTAACGCGTTTGAGTTGGTCAGAGGCTTGGCTTCTGAGAGGGAAGTGCTTCTCGAAGGCCAGGCATGACTGATTGCTACCGCACCTTGAGGCAAGAGGCTCACGCCAAAATAGTACGAAAGAAGTCTCGTTTCATTTCCACCTGCCACCACGTTGAATCGAGTGAAGAGGTTGCTTCTACACTGGAACGCGCAAGGCTCGAGTACCACGACGCTACCCACCGTTGTTACGCTTACCGTATTTTGGCAGATGATAACACAATCGAATACAGTTCCGATGCCGGTGAGCCAAGCGGATCAGCTGGGCTTCCTATCCTACAGCAGATACAGAAACAAGATCTCTACAACGTTCTTGTCATCGTTGCGCGCTATTTTGGAGGCACCAAGCTTGGAATCAGAGGGCTCATCCAGGCTTATGGAGACGCAGCTACAGAAGTTCTTAGCTCAACAAAAGCATTCTTAGCAAGAAAGGAGGCAAGATTATCGGTACGCTTTCCCCCAGAAATTAGTTCCCAGGTATTTGCCCTGATTCATCGCCATCCAGCGCAGGTAGAAAACGTCAATTACGACGAACAAGGACACGTTCTTGTGGTGGTTCCAAGAAGCGTGGTAAGAAGCTTTACAGGGGAGTTGACTGAGGTAACCGGAGCACGTGCCCATTGGGAGGAAGAAAATGATTGACGCTGTAACCGGAAGAATAATCCGTCTAGGGCAGGATCATGTTGTAATAGAGACAGCAGGAATTTCCTACCGTATATTCTGTCCTACAACTGCCATCCTCAATTACCACCTCGGACAGGAGGACGTGATTTATACGCACCTGGTTGTTCGCGACGACGCTGTATCCCTGTTCGGCTTTCCATCCCTGAAAGAAAGGGAGATATTCCGATTCCTTCTGCCGGTAGGGCAAGTAGGCCCTCGATTAGCGCTGCAAGTGATTTCGCTTCTCTCGCCAGACGAGTTTATGCTGGCTATCTCTGCCGGTGATGTAGAGAAATTGACACAAGTTAAGGGAATCGGCAAGAAAACAGCGCAAAGGATCATGGTAGAACTAAGAGACAAAATAACGCCCGACCTGGGAGCTGGAGCATCACTACCGCTATCAAAAAAGGAGCAAGATGCCATGCGTGCACTTACAGGTAAGTCGCTTGGATTCTCCTCCTTGGAAGCAAGAAGAGCCCTGGAACACCTAAGAGGTGAAGACCTCCCCCTGGCGGAGCTAGTACGCCGCGCGCTGGAGGTGATCAACTCGTCGTAATGCGTATACTGGGAATAGACTACGGGAGAAAGAGACTGGGCTTGTCCCTCAGCGATGAAGGTAAAATGCTGGCTAGCCCACTTACTGTAAGACCACGAACTAGCCTTGCTCAAGACTTGTCCTTTCTTAGAAAGCTTGTCTATGACAATAAAGTAGGAAAGATTGTTATTGGCATGCCCTTTAACATGGACGGTTCAGAAGGGCAAATGTCAACAGAAGCCCGCAGGTTCGCAAGTAAATTGAGTGAATACTGCGATATCAAAGTAGTTTTTTTCGACGAACGTATGACTACAAGAGAGGCTGAAAGGGTACTTGTACAAGCAGACCTCTCGCGCAAAAGACGCAGACACCTGCGTGACGGCGTGGCAGCCGTTCTCATCCTGCAAGGTTACCTGGATCTACAGGGCTCAATCGCTAATCGCAACAAAGAAGCTAGCAACAATCAACAGTAAACTGGGTAAGCTATCTAGCTCTTGGCGCGGCGACGTAGGTATAAAACAACATAGCAAACGATGACCACAGCAACTCCAATAGCTGTATAGATCGTAATCTTACGAAGATTACTGGTCACCAACTCCTGGTTGTCCCCGATGATGTATCCAACCAGGGATAGTATGCTTGCCCAGATACCGGCTCCAAGTCCAGTAAATACAACAAACCTAGCGATCGACATCCCGGCTAGACCTGCAGGAAGCGATATATACTGACGCAAACCAGGGATCAAGCGGCCAACAAAAGTAGTTATCTCTCCATGGCGACGGTAGGCTTCCTCAGCTCTAAGATACGCACCTGAAGTTAATCCAACATACCGCCCATAGCGAAGTATCAATGGCCTGCCCAAGCGAAGCGAGACCCAATAATTGAACAAAGCTCCTAGTATTGACCCGACAATACCTAATAGGACAACTATCCATAGATCCATCTTCCCCTGACTTGCCAGGTATCCAGCGGGAGGAAGTATAACCTCGCTAGGAAAAGGGAAAAAAGAGCTCTCCAAGAACATGGCCATAACTATTCCCAGGTAGCCTATCTTTTCCACAAATCCAACAATAAACTCTATGATGTTTTGCATATCTCCCCACACATGCGATAAAAAGCCAACCCACTTCGCAGCATAACAGGCTCAAGTGCGCAGGTGCAACTTGGGTTGCAGCCAGGGCACAACAAGACTATGCTTGCGATCATGTGGCTATTCTTTGTGATACTTGGCATTGTACAGGGAATTACCGAATTTATACCCATAAGCAGTTCTGGGCATCTTGTCTTGCTGCAGGTGCTTTGGCGACAGCCAGCGCTTTCATCAAGTGATCTCCTTCTTTTCGACGCAGTGGTGCACTTCGCCACCCTCGTTGCTGTTTTATGGGTATTTCGCAGTAGGGTTATCCTGCTAGTAAGAGCACTATTTAGTTATCTATTCGAAACCAAATTAGATACACGGCAACGGTCACAGGGCATCCGGCAATTCCTGCTTATTGCACTTGGAACGTTGCCCACCGCGTTGATCGGGTTATTGCTGCGGGAGCAAATCGAAAGCTCATTCAGTTCAGCCACAACAGTCGGTGTTAACCTTCTGTTGACGGGCAGCCTTCTGTTATGCGCCAGTCGCTATTCCAGGCAGAGAGACCGGCCTATGCACTTTCTAGATGCGGCTGTAATCGGAACCATGCAGGGCTTCGCAATCTTTCCTGGAATCTCACGTAGTGGGTTCACCATCGGGACCGGTTTGCTAATGGGGCTACGTCAGGATTTGGCAGCTGAATACTCCTTTCTATTGGCTATTCCAGCCATAATGGGCGCGCTTCTTTCAGAGATTATAAAGTTGCAAGCACACGTAAGCGCATCACTTGTTGCTCCATACATGCTTGGGGGGATAATAGCACTTGCAACTGGCATCATCTCACTTCGCTTTCTGTTGCGGGTGCTCAAGCGCGGGCGACTACATTACTTTGCCTATTACTGCTTTGCAATAGGAATATTCGCCCTATTAGCAGCAAAATATATCCTAGCATGAATCACCTTTGCAGAAGTATCAAACTATGTTCATTCTGATCGCCTCAAGGCATTCACCACACAAAGAACAAGCCTGCAGGGTCTTTGATTGTCTGATTCTTAATCTTCAACATAACAGTCATATTATTCATTGATAACTTAGCTTCTATAAAATAAATGAAAAACGTTAGTCTGGACATAGGTAGAACCGGTCGATCAACTTGCAGCAACAAGCTTAGGCAACCTACGTCTTCGATTCTAGTTCTTTCCATGTATACTTATGCCAAATCAAAAATAGTAAAGCGCAACGCTTGGGTAGTATTGCTGGAGGTGTACAAAGCAAATCATGAAGTCCCAAAAAGACCCCTACGATATTGTGATAAAGAACGGAACTATAGTAACACCGAGCGAGACAATACACGCTGATCTGGGCATTACGGATGAGAGAATATCTGCTTTTGGTCTATCCTTATCCGGAAAACAAGAGATAGACGCTAACGGGAAGCTGGTACTTCCCGGAGTGATAGATGCACATACCCACATGTCTCTTCCCGTCTCCAAAACAGAATCAAGTGATGATTTCTACACCGGCACAAGAGCAGCTGCCTGCGGAGGGGTGACAACTATCGTTGACTTCACAGTGGGCAGTGCTGAGACGGAGATACCGGATGATGTAAGAGCACGTCAACAGACAGCAAAGAACGCGGCGCTTGATTACGCTCTACACGGGGAGGTTATTGGCTGGAAGCCGGGTCATGAAGACCAATTTCGAGACGCGATCTCCCTGGGAGTTACAACATTCAAGTTTTTCACCGCTTATGGAAGCTCTAATCGAAGATCCGATAGCGGTGTTTTATACCAAGCCTTTCGCTCCATCTCCAAGCACGGCGGAACAGCCCTTGTGCACTGCGAGGACGATGATCTGATCAACTCCCTAGTGAGTCGGCTGGCTGAGCAACAGCAAAGCGAAATGATGAGTCTTGCTTGTACTCGCCCTCCAGAGTGCGAAGCTGCTGCAATTGAACAGGTTTCATGCTACGCCGATATCACCAAGATCAAGGTGCACATTGTACATGTTAGCTCTGCACTAGGCCTGGCTGCCGTGGCTCGTGCCAAATCGCGCGGTGTGAATCTCACAGCAGAAACCTGTCCTCATTATCTCTTGCTAACTAATGACGTGTACAGAAGACCCGATTCTCATCTTTATTCGGCAAGCCCGGCACTTCGGAGCAATGGAGATTTAGAGGCACTATGGGCAGGCTTGCGTGATAAAACTGTCGATCTAGTGGCAACAGATCACTGTCCCTTTACCAACAAACAAAAGACATGGAAAGGATCTTTTCTTGACCTCCCCTACGGCTTACCCGGGGTCGAAACGCTGCTGCCTCTTATCTATTCAGAAGGTGTGGTTAAAGGTCGGCTATCTTTGACCGATCTTCCATTGCTTCTTAGTCAAACACCAGCAAAAATAAATGACATCTACCCCAAAAAAGGCACTCTGTCCATCGGATCTGATGCCGATATTGTAATATTAAATCCAGAAGAAGAATGGACGATCCACGCCACTAATCTACATATGAATACAGACTTCTCACCGTATGAAGGAAAGAAGGTAAAGGGGAAAGTCAGCACGACAATATCAAGGGGCAGAATGGTCTACGCTGATGGCAATTTCATGGGGGAGGAAGGTTGGGGAAAATTCGTACCCGCTCAAAGAACGGAGCGGTCAAATTGATCTTCCTAGGCTTTGATGAGTCCGTTGATCTACAAGTAAGAATCTCTTCGATCAGATAGACTACTTCGCTCACAGAGGTATGCTGCTTGAGTTCTAGTGATTGATACCTACAAACAATTAGGCCTATGTATTGACACGACCTTAGATAATGACTATGATGGTTGCCAGGCTGATTGGCAGCTTAGCCAATAGAGGGTGATCCAGTGCACTTCCGCAAAGTGAGAACTAAGAAGGTCGCGACTATTGTTGCCGAGCAAATTATACAGACGATAAAAGACGGAAGCTTCACCGTAGGTAGCAAGCTTCCGTCTGAGTTCGAGCTTGCCGAAAGAATGGGAGTGAGCCGCCCCACCATTCGTGAAGCCTTGTCTGCTCTAACCGCTGTGGGATTGATAGAGTCGAGACCAGGAAGCGGAAACTTCGTTCGTAACGGAGCGTCAACGATAGACACCATAGGCAAGGAGGCAGTTCTAGTATTAGAAACGGAATCAAGCTGCATAGAGATCATGGAGGCCCGCGGCTTGTTCGAGCCCCCAGTCGCCGGACTAGCGGCCAAGAAGCGAACAGACGAAGACGTAGTAAACCTGCGCTCACTCTATGACAAACTAGCGCAATTAGCAGAGAAAGGAGATTTCGATCCCTACTTCGCTATGGATAAGCATGTTCACCTGGCGATCGTCGCAGCTTCACACAATACCCTTGTAGCAGGAGCCCTGATTCCTCTTGTGAATACAATGGATCAAAAGGTATACCGCGAATTCACGCAGGACTATTATTTCAAGAACAAGCTTGGATTAGAGGATGTAGCGCTCCTGCACGATGAGCTGATTCAAGCGATTATCGACCAGAACAGCAGCCTAGCTGTTCAGAAGATGCGAGAGCATTGGATGCGAATGCAAGAGGCTGTTTCTTCCAAATAGCCTCCTAAAGGGGGAAGATGAATAAGCGTACGCTGTTAGACGCATTGCCTCGCTTCACTCCGGTACTTGCAGTTATCGTCGCTCTTCTTTTGGGAGCGGCAACGCTTGCCCTTCTGGGGACCAATCCCTGGGAAGCTTACAGGGCATTGTTTATTGGCGCATTTGGAAGCACTAATGCTCTTGCTGATACGGTAGTTAAAGCAACTCCTCTTCTCTTTGTAGGCCTCGGGATTTGCATCGCATTTCGTGGTGGTGTGTTAAACATAGGGGGAGAAGGCCAACTAGTAGCGGGAGCTGTAGCGTCTACAGCGGTGGCGCTAACGATCTCCAGCTTGCCAGGATGGTTAATAATTGTCCTCTCCCTGCTTGCAGGAACTATTGCTGGAGCAATATGGGGGGGAATTGCCGGCTTCCTAAAGGCCCACCTCAATGTAAATGAAATCCTAAGCACTATAATGCTGAACTACATCGCCGTCTTTGGGATGAATTACCTGTTACGGGGTATTATGATGGATCCTTTACAGATAACGCTAGGATCGTTTACCCCCCAGACCGCTCGCCTCCCTCGAACCGCCGATCTTCCACGCCTGGTTCCCACCCGCCTCCACTTCGGGGCAGTAATAGCATTGGTCCTTGCTGTGGCTGTTTATATCCTGCTCTGGCGTACAACGATAGGATTCCGTATTCGTACAGTAGGCAAGAACCTGCGCGCAGCCCTAGCCGCTGGCGTAAGGACCAAACGCTACATGATTCTCTCGCTTGTGCTGGCAGGTGCCTTCGCCGGCCTTGGAGGAGCTGTAGAGGTACTCGGCCTACATCATCGTATGTTTACAGATGGTTCAGCATTCGGCTTCACTGGTAGCGCGGGTTTCAACGGGATAGTAGCAGCGCTTTTTGGGCAGTTGCATCCAATTGGAACAGTTCCCGCATCGTTTCTTCTCGGGGCTCTTCTAACGGGAGCAAACAAAATGCAAAGAATAATGCAGGTTCCGTCAGCCTTGATAGGAGCGTTAAATGGATTGATCGTTCTACTAGTTGTTGGAAGTGAAATTCTACGTCACCAGCGTATAAGGCATGTTGAAAAGAAAAGTCCCTCTAAGAGCATTCTTAGCGATGTAGAGGAGGAGCCATGACCTGGTCTGTTATCGTGGGGATTCTTAGCTCCGGTATACGGCTTGCTACTCCATATCTATACGCAGGCGTGGGTGAGACAATCGGACAAGTGAGCGGTGTATTAAACCTGGGAGTAGATGGAGTGATGCTGATGGGCGCATACGTTGCATTCTTCGTCGCCTTGCGGACAGGCAGTCTATCACTTGGCCTAATTGCTGCCGCCATGACAGGAGCTATCTTTGGCCTGATTATGGCGTTCATAAGTGTCACCCTAAAGGCCGAGCAGGGAATAAGTGGAATTGGGCTTTACCTGTTTGGGCTTGGCCTTAGCACATTCCTGTTTGGAATAACCATCAACAACATACAGACAATCGATGGTTTCCCTGACCTAGCCATTCCAGGACTGGCAAAGATACCGGTTGTTGGGGAGGTCCTATTTCAACATAACATTCTTGTCTACGTGGCTTTTGCTCTGGTGCCAATCACCTGGTTTGTGCTAAACAAGACTCCTTTTGGGCTCAAGGTCCGCGCGGTCGGACAGAATCCCGAGGCCGCTGACTCGCTGGGAGTAAACGTTGGACGTATTCGGTACATGACCGTGATGATAGGCGGAATACTCTCAGGAGTGGCTGGTGCGTCTTTATCGATCGCCCTTCTCAACACCTTTCAGCAAAACTTGACAAATGGAATGGGATTCATCGCGGTTGCGCTGGTCTACTTCGGTGGCTGGCGGCCGGTGCTAGTATTTGCGGGAGCTCTGCTTTTTAGCACAGTGAACGCTTTACAAATATGGCTTCAGGTCGCTGGGGTCAATGTCCCCTCAGACGTTGCTCTAATGTTACCTTACATTGTGACAATCCTCGTTCTGGCAGCTATGGCCAAGCGGAGGGTCAACGCTCCTGCTGCCTTAAACAAACGCTTTGAGCGAGGATAGAGATGGGAGGTGATCACGGGGAAAAAAGCGGAAAGCAAAAATGGTATCCACAAGTACAAAAAATGGGAGGGAGATAATGAAAAGGACAGTTTTGGGCCTAATGCTAATGGCACTGATTATATCTACAGTTGCCGTCCTGGGGTTTACTGCGCCGTTTAAGGTAGCATTCGTGACCCCCAGCACAGTCAATGATGCGTCATGGAGCCAGAGCATGTACGACGCCCTGGTAACAATCCAAAATGAGATGGGAGCTGACAATTTTGAGTTTGTCTATTCGGAGAACATGTTCGTAATTGCAGATGCCGCTGCAGCCATTCGGGATTACGCGAGCCAGGGTTACAACTTAGTAATAGCACACGGTTCCCAATACGGAGGGTCACTTGTTGACATCGCCCCAGATTTTCCAAACACGGCCTTTGCTTGGGGCTCCACAGCTAACACGTTCTCCGATCAAGGGATCACTAACATCTTCTCCTATCAGCCATATTCCGAGGAGGGAGGATACGTTCATGGAGTACTGGCAGCCAAATTGTCAGAAACGGGGATTATGGGGGTAATCGCCCCAATCGAGACCGGCGATGCCAAGAGATACAAGGAAGGTTTTGAAGCCGGCGTCATGGCAACCAATCCTGATGCCAAGGTGAGTGTTACCTGGACCGGATCATACAGCGACGTCTCTCTAGCAGCTGAAACCGCACGAACCATGATCAAGGCTGGGGCAGATGTACTAACCGGAACATCACAGATGGTTATCGGGGCAATCGGCGTAGCAAAGAAAGAAGGTGCCATCTGGTTTGGCTACGATGTAGACCAAGCCACGTTAGCGCCCCAGATCGTAGTCAGCAGTGTGCTTGTTGATTGGACCATAGCACTGCGCCCGATGATAGAGTTGATTCAACAGGGAACTATGGGTGGCATAGTATACGATCTTACCCTTGAGAACGGCGGGCTTAAGATAGCAATAAACCCCGAGGGATTAGTAGGAAAGATTATAGACGGGATAATAAGTGGCGATATAAAGATCGGAGAGTAGTCAAGGCCAAATAGCGGGCTAGGATTGACCATCCTGGCCCGCAAAAAGGAATTGCTGTGCCCAAATCGATCATCGAACAAGTGCAGGTAAAAGAGCTTGTGGCCCAGGGAATCGTGAAGCAATTTCCCGGGGTTCTAGCAAACGATAACGTTAGCTTCGACGTGCACGCCGGAGAGATCCATACCCTGCTTGGTGAGAACGGAGCTGGGAAGAGCACGCTGATGAAGATCCTCTATGGCATGTACCGCGCCGATGCCGGTCAGATCTCAATCAACGGTAAACCAGTGCTTTTCCATTCCCCTCTTGACGCCATAACGAAAGGTATAGGAATGGTGCACCAGCACTTCATGTTAGTTCCAACCTTCACCGTGGCCGAAAACGTAGCCTTAGGTCTTCCCTCATCTCGTAGGATGATCTTAGACTTGGAAGTCGTCTCAAAGCGAATAGAGATACTAGCCAAGACTTATGGGCTGCATGTGAACCCAAAGGCAAAGGTTTGGCAACTCTCTGTAGGAGAACAACAACGGGTTGAGATACTAAAAGTCCTGTACCGAGGAGCGTCTTTATTGATCCTGGATGAGCCAACGGCTGTTTTGACTCCTCAGGAAGTCCAGGAGCTTTCAGAGACACTGCGAAAGATGGTCAGCGAAGGGCATGCGATTGTGTTTATCAGTCACAAACTGCACGAGGTACTGGCACTGAGCGACCGAATAACGGTACTGAGGGACGGGAAGGTTGTAGACACAGTACCTGCTAACAACGCAACAAAGGCAGGCCTTGCTCGGTTGATGGTCGGTCGAGAGGTTCTCCTTCAAGTTGATCGCCCAGAAGTGACTTACGGAAAAGCGCGTCTTTCCGTGCAAGAGTTGAGTGCGGCTGGAGACTCCGGGCTGCCTTCCTTGCGGAAGGTTGACATAGAGGTCCGTGGAAGCGAGATCCTTGGCCTGGCTGGAGTATCTGGAAATGGGCAGAAAGAACTGGCTGAAGTTATAGCGGGAATGCGCAAGTCAACAGGTGGTCGGGTACTGCTAGATAACGCAGACGTCACAAACGCCCTCCCCAGTGAGCTGTTAGCCTATGGCTTGTCCTACATCCCCGAGGAAAGGATGGTAGATGGAACCGTGGCAGACTTCAGCGTTGAGGAAAACCTGGTCCTCAAGGACCACCACTGCCAGCCATACTCCAACGGTATGTTCATGGATTTCAGTGTTATCGCTAAGCGGTGCAACAAGCTAATAGAAGCCTTTGACATTAGAACACCGTCCCGTCGTACACCACTCAAGAGCCTGTCGGGTGGAAATATCCAGAAGCTGATCCTTGCTCGTGAGCTCTCTCGTAACCCAAGCGTAGTCATCGCATCTCAGCCAACTCGAGGCCTGGACGTAAGCGCAACTGAATACGTTCACCGTCGCCTTATAGAACAGCGATCTGAAGGAGCAGCAATCCTCCTAATATCCGAGGACCTCGATGAGATCCTAAACCTTGCCGATCGGATAGCGGTAATCTACGAAGGGAGAATCATGGGTGTAGTAGACCGGGAGAACGTAGACGTGGAGAAGCTAGGCATGATGATGGCCGGCATAAGTCAATAGACAAGCGCTAAGCAAATTGCCGTTTAAAGAAGCATTTTAGCCCGTAAGATGTTTTAAAACTTCTATATCACCACAACAATACAAAGACTCACCATTGCCTGAGCGCGTACTAACTGCTAACACCCCAAATATGTATGCCGTCAATATCAATCCCTTGTAGATATGCTCTGTAAGTTTTTGCTGCGTGAAATAGGCCCATTGACCCTGCCTGTTAAAACACAAGAAACCGCCACCGCGGACCCCCCTTCCTTTTAAGCCTTAGCTGAATCCGTTTTGTAAAGATAGACTTCCCACGGTGAGGTTGCTAAAGGCTACCCGTAATGCTATCATACAACTTGACAAGATGACAGATCGACGAAAAGAAAGTAGATCTATGGCATTTGAAAAGGTGCGTCCGCGAAAGGTCTCGGCGGTCGTTGCCGAGCAACTTATTTCCGCAATCAAGAACGGCATGTTTCCGGTTGGCGCCAAACTTCCCTCGGAGTTCGAGCTTGCTGAGGAAATGGGGGTCAGCAGACCTTCAATAAGGGAAGCACTTTCCGCGCTGCAGGCCGTTGGATTGATCACCTCTCGCCCTGGAAGCGGGAACTACGTTACAAAAGTGCCTTCATCGGAAGAGGAACAAGAAGCTCCGCTTCTGATAGAAAGCGAGGCAGGATGTCTAGAAGTAATGGAGGCGAGATCGATCCTTGAACCACCTGTGGCAGCCTATGTAGCGCGCCAACACTTGCCAAAGGAAATGGAAGCCCTGCGGAAAATCCTCGTTACAATGAGAAAAGAAGCAAAGAGTGGCAACTTCGATTCGTATTTCGAGGCTGACAAGTCATTCCACCACCGTCTAGTCGAAATTGCTCATAACCAATTGATCAGCGATGCCCTAAACCCGCTAGTGGACACCATGAACCAAAGAGTTTACCGAGAGTTTACCCACCACTACTATCTCAAAAACGTTGAGGACTTAGAGCAGGTTGTCGACGTTCACTGTGCTATCTTGGATGCCATTGTTAAAAAGGATCCAAACCAAGCAATAAAAAAAGTTGAAGAACATTGGCAAAAGATGATGGAGATTTGGGAAGCATGATGAGAATAAAGCTATATTACAACATGGCTTTGCGTTAGCTTATAGTAAAGGAGGTGAGCTTATATACACAACAATGCATTACGCAAAGCTCAAAGAAAAGGAGGCAGTTATGAATCGCAGATTGACCATAAGTAGCATTCTCTTAATCTCGTTTCTAATGATCGTTGGAAGCAGTTTGATCTCGATTGCTGATGATGGCCCGCAGTACGGCGGAACGCTCCGCTGCGCTCTGGCCTCAGAACCAGGAATGCTTGACATGCATATGGATACAGGCGTTGCGACAAGCGTACCCGCTCGACACATCCTGGAAGGGCTGTTCGCGTTTGATGCTTCTTATACACCGCAGCCAATGCTAGCCCTTAGCTGGGAACTGGATAGCGCAGGAACGGTTGCCACATTCAATCTCAGAAGAGGCGTACTATTTCATAATGGCAAGGAGATGAAAGCTGAAGACGTTATTGCTTCGCTCAACAGGTGGGGCGAGTACGGATTGACAGCAGCGGCGCTATGGTCACACGTGACCGATGTTGCCGCGCTTGACGAGTATACGATTCAGATCACTCTCGACGAGCCGTTCGCTCCTATGACCACATACCTTGCCAACATCTATGGGGGACCCAGAATCTACCCCAAGGAAATAGTAGAGGCAGCAGGTGATCAACCCATTGCACCCAAAGACATCATTGGGACAGGACCCTACACATTTGTCGAGTGGAAGTCCGGAGACTACATACTTCTTGAGCGCTTCGCTGGCTACAGCAGTTCCCCTGCCGCAGCAAGCGGTTTTGCCGGCGAGAAAGTGGCTTACTTCGACAAGCTGCAGTTCTTCTTCGTAGCAGAAGACAACGCTCGCCTAGTTGGGGTCCAGGCAGGTACTTATGACTACGTTGTGAACGTTCCGAATGACCTACTGGTAAACGTGGAGGGAGATCCAAATATCTTCCCCATAATAACTGACCACCCGCCTATCTACCCAATTGCACTAGTTAACAACCGAACCGGGTTGATGACCAACTCCGCTTTGAAGAAAGCTTTGATTACCGCTCTGGACATGGAAGCGATAATGTTGGCTGGTTACGGAGATCCAACTTTCTGGAGCCTAAACCCGAGCTACTTTGCTCCAGGTATTCGTTGGTATACCGAGAACGACGGAGAGGGTCTATACAACGCAAACGACGCTGAAAAGGCGCGGCAGATGGCCGCAAGCGCGGGCTACAATAACGAGCCCATAAGGATTATCGTGGCCCAGGACATGACGTCGCAGTATAACCAAGCGCTAGTCGTGACCGATCAATTACAGCAGGCAGGATTCAAAGTAGACCTGCAAGTCTACGACAAGGCCACATTCTTCTCAGTCCGTAATAGCGCGGACGATCCGGACAATCCGAAGTGGGAGCTTGCATTCTCCTTCTACACGACTACCCCGGATCCGTCTTTGGTACTGATGCTGAGTCCGACCTATGCAGGTTGGTGGGACACACCCGAGATCCAAAAGCTGCGTAATGAGCTAAACAAAATCACCGACTTCGACGAACGATACGCGAAGTGGGAAGAGGTTATGGATCTTTGGTACGAGCAGATTCCAGCCATAAAGTTCGGCGATGCTTTCCAACTACACCTGATGAGCTCAGATATTGGCGGCGGCTACGGGACGCCAGAGAACCTTTCCATGCTTTCACCTTATTTCTGGAACGCTTGGAACAAGTAGCGGCTTAGCACTTCTTTGCATATAAGCAGCCCCTCTGCCGTCAACAGCGGCAGAGGGGCATATAACAAACCGTGAGGAGTATCTGAAGTGTTATCTTTCATTGTTCGCCGGGGTATTGGGATGCTAGTGAGCACTCTTTTGGTGATCACTATTACCTTTATCTTGATGCAACTTATCCCTGGTGATCCGGCTGCAGTCATGCTGGGGGCAAATGCAACCCCCGAGCAAGTAGAACAATTGAGGGTTAGCTGGGGACTTGACCAGCCAATGATTGTTCAGTTCTATCGATACTTCACCAACTTCTTTCGGGGTGATCTTGGCTCATCCCTGTTTCACCAGGAGCCTGTGCTCAGGATCATAGGGCAGCGCGCGGAGACAAGCATCTTGCTGGGATTTATGGCTCTGCTGGTAGTTGTTGGAATAGGTATTCCGGGAGGCGTTTTCTCAGCTCTAAAACCAAACACCTGGCAAGATAACCTATTTTTATTGGTTGCGCTTGCCGGAGCATCTATTCCCAGCTTCTGGCTAGGGCTCATGCTTATGACACTCATCGCCGGCCATCTTCATTGGCTGCCAAGCTCAGGCTTTACATCAGTTTTTACAACGGGAAATTTGGGAAACCTAAAGAATCTAATTTTGCCTGCATTCTCCCTGGGATTTGTCAACGCAGCCCTAGTGGCGCGGACAGCACGTTCCAGCATGCTGGATGTCTTGCGTGCCGATTATATTACAACAGCTAAGGCTAAAGGACTGGCCGAGCGGGTAGTTGTAGTAAAGCACGCTCTACGTAACGCTTCCATACCCATCATAACAGTCATTTCGTTCACCTTTGCGTCCTTAGTATCGGGCGCGGTTGTAACTGAGAACGTGTTTGCCCTTCCAGGTGTTGGCAGCCTAATTGTGCAGTCGGTATTGAAGCGTGACTACCCGGTGATTCAAGGAATCATGATGGTTGTGGCAGTTTTGTATGTTCTGGTAAATTTCGCCACGGATCTAACCTATGCCTCGCTAGATCCGAGAATCAGGTACCACTAGGTGAAGGAGAGAAATTGTCCGCTACTGCTAACATGAAACAGATATCGGTGAATCAGCCTTCCTTAGCCGAAAGGATTTTCACCAGTACCTGGAAGTTTATGACTAAACGCAAGACCACCTTTGCGGCAGTCATCATGCTGGCCGCCTTGTTATTCATAGCCTCCTTCGGACCTCTTATCTCCCCATACAGTGCAAACAAATTGAACGTGTCAGATCGACTTCAGGCTCCTAACCCCAGCCACTTACTGGGAACAGACAACTTTGGCCGTGATGTGCTCAGCCGGGCCCTATCCGGGACACGACTTACGCTGCTTCTCGGACTATCGATTTCCGCATTTGCCCTACTTATAGGCCTTCCAATTGGTATGCTGTGCGGTTTCTACAACCGCTTCGGCTTAATTATGATGCGCGTTGTTGATGCAATGATGGCTTTCCCCGCTATCATCCTCGCTCTCTCGCTTATGGCTATTCTAGAGAAGCCTGGCATTCTCAATGTGATAATTGCTGTGGGAACTGTGTGGACTCCACGGATGATCCGCGTGGTGTATAGCTCCACCCTATCACTTAGAGAAAATACGTATGTAGAAGCAGCCCGAGCCTTGGGTATGCCTTCATTTCGCATCCTTCTGCGGCACATTTCAATCAACCTTATCTCGCCTGTGATCGTGCAAGCAACTTTCACTTTCGCCTTCTCGATCATGGAGGTAGCAGCGCTAAATTTCCTTGGCGTTGGCATTCCGCCGCATATAGCAAGCTGGGGAGGAATGATGAACGAAGGGCGAACATATATCACCCGCGCACCGTGGATCATCCTATTCCCAGGCATCTTTTTGGCCACAGCGGTACTGTCATTCAACCTACTAGGGGATGCTCTACGCGACCGGCTCGATCCAAAACTACGGAGGATTATGTAATGATTGCTGTTGATGGCTTGGCATATAATGAGACTATTGCTACCCTACAAAAACTCGTATCCACTTGTAGCGTTAATCCACCGGGAAACGAGGACGAGATCGCTCAGGTAGTGGAGAAGCTCCTTACGGAAAACGGGATCAAATCAACCAGAGTGCCTCTTTGTGAAGGCCGAAGCTCACTTGTGGTTCGAATTCCCGGTCAAGAGAGCGGATCTATCGTGCTCTGCGGCCATCTGGATACAGTCAATGCCGAAAAGGATAAGTGGACTGTTCCTATTCTTGAGCCTCGAATTGAGAATGGACGGATGTGGGGACTTGGATCGGCAGATATGAAAAGCGGAGTGGCAACGATCATTGAGATGGCGCTTCTGGTCAAACGCAGTGGATTGACGCCAAAGAAAGACCTGGTCCTTGCCCTTACTGCTGATGAGGAGCATTCATATTCAGGCGCTGCTTCAGTAGTACGCTCTGGGCTCATAGATGACGCCCAGTTCCTGTTGATCACCGAACCTACCGCGGGTAAGACCTATTGCGGCCAGAAAGGCGAGTTATGGATAGAAGCCACCTTTACCGGAAAAGCAGCTCACGGATCAATGCCTAGCCAGGGAATCAATTCAATCATCCCAGCTTCGCAGTTCTGTCTTGAGCTTACAGAAGACGCGCAGAGCTTTCCGTACACCCCTGGTCTGGGCACCACGTCTTTGAACATTGGACAGATAAATGGTGGATGTCAGGTAAACATTGTGCCCGGAACTACTAAGGTTCGTCTAGATTCCCGAGTGGTGTCTGATGATGACAAGAACATGATGATAAACCTGGTAACCACTAGGGGAGAAGACGCCGCCAACCGTGTAAAAGCGAGATTTTCATCTACAGTACTAAGCTACAAACCACCAATCGTAAGCGACTCAAAGAACCCCTATATCCTTGATTTTTTGTCGGTTGTCGAGCAGCACGGCAGGCAGCCCATGGTAGAAATAGCCCCCTACTCTACGGATGCAGTGGAAATCGTACCCCGTCTTGGGGTTCCTGTTGTTGTGTTTGGGCCAGGGGATATAGCCCAAGCCCATCAGCCAGATGAGTTCCTCGAGCTTTCATCCCTAAGAAAAGCACTTGAGGTAATAGCATCGTTTATAGATAAGACACTCCTATGATGAGTAGAATAAAATCTTAATGGAACAGCAATAAATAAACATAAAGCACGAAGGCAAGGTGATGAAATGAATAACGAGAAGAAGGTAACAGTTATCGCGCTGGGCGGAAACGCAATCCTGCAACCAGGACAGCGGGGGACCTTCGCTGAGCAAATGAAGAATGTGGGTACCACTTGCCAACAATTGGCTCAAATGGTGGAATCGGGTAAATACAAGATCATTGTCACTCATGGAAATGGTCCTCAAGTGGGTAATATCCTTCTACAAAATGAGGCCGCGAAGGACTGCTCAGCTCCGATGCCGCTGTACGTCTGTGGCGCGGAATCCCAAGGGCTTATCGGATATATGTTGCAGCAGACCCTGCACAACCTCCTGGTGGATAAAGGAAAGGGACAAGTGCCGATTGCCACGGTTGTAACGCAAGTTGTGGTCGACAAGGATGATCGTGCATTCCAGAACCCAACAAAGCCGGTTGGCCCATTCTACGCTGAGGAAGAGGCCAAAACGCTGCAGGCAGAGAAGGGGTATCACATCAAGGAAGATGCTGGCCGAGGCTGGCGCAGGGTTGTTCCATCTCCTGATCCGGTAGAGATCTTCGAAAAGGAAGCCATTCGGCAACTTGTCGCAGCTCGCAGCATAGTCATTGCTTCAGGTGGGGGCGGAATACCGGTAATCAAAGACGGAGACAAACTGGTGGGAGTAGACGCAGTTATAGATAAGGACCTCGCTGGCGAACGACTTGCCGTTGATGTCGAGGCGAAAATCTTCCTTGTTCTCACCGATGTTGATCAGGTAAAGCTAAACTACAAGACCCCGCAGGAGAAGGGCCTATCCAAGATCACTGTGGAAGAAGCCAAGCGCTACCATGCCGAGGGGCACTTTGCCAAGGGGTCCATGGAGCCAAAGATACGAGCGGCAATCAGGTTCATTGAATCTGGAGGAGAAAGATCGATCATTACCTCGCTTGATAAAGCGGTAGATGCACTTGACGGCAAAGCTGGAACAACCATAACCATGTAGGTAGTGGGTGAAAGGTAAATGGTGAATAGTAATGGGTGAATGGTGGATACAAATTGGAAGACCATCGGACCCTACGAACTCCACGAACTTTATGAACCCTATGAACTCAACAAACTTAACTTAGGAGGTTCAAATGTCAAACACAAGTTTAAGAGGAAGGGACTTCCTCACCTGGCTAGACTTTTCGCGAGATGAGATCGAGATGATGCTTGATACGGCACATGAATTGAAACGCAAGCAAGTGCGCCATGAACAACATCACATACTCCCCGATCGAACTCTACACATGCTGTTCTACAATTCCAGCCTGCGCACGCGCAATTCCTTTGAGGCGGGAATGACCCAGCTCGGCGGACATGCCCATTTCCTGCAGCCAGGGGCTGTATACACACCGGCCCTCAAGGGAGAAGAGAAGGCTTACTCAACTGAGCGGATATCCGATGTGGCACGTGTTCTTGCCGAGATGGGCGACGCCATCGCCATCCGAATATACGGTAAGCACACCGGATGGAAGTACGGCAAAGGTCATCTTATAGTTCGAGAATTTGCCAAGTGGTCGCGGGTTCCGGTAATCAACATGGAGGACGATGTGTACCATCCATGCCAGGCACTAGCAGACGTAATGACTATGCAAGAGAAACTAGGGCACAACCTTCAGAAGAAGAAGTTCGTCATGAGCTGGGCATACTCAGGATCGGTAGAGAAACCACTTGCCGTACCACAGAGCGCTATCATCTCGGCCGCCATGATGGGAATGGATGTTACCCTAGCTCATCCCAAGGGCCTGGACCTGGATCCAAAGATACTTGGCGCAACCGTGGATCTGGCCAAGAAGAATGGCGGGGCGTTCAAGATCGTTAACGATATGGACGAGGCATTCAAGCAAGCAGACGTCGTCTATCCAAAGGCCTGGACCGTACAGCCCACTGAAGGCGAGGGATTGATGGATCCCCAAAAAGCAACTGAGATCTTCGAGGCCAACAAGCACTGGATTACAACGCAAGATAAGATGAACCTCACCAATGATGCCTATTACATGCATTGCCTGCCCGCTGATCGCGACATGGAAGTGACAGACGATGTTATTGATGGGCCAAACTCGATAATCATTGAGGAAGCAGCAAACAGACTGCACGGACAAAAGGGGATGATGGCCCTTATCATGGGCTAGTTATCCTTCTTAAGGAGGAACTATGAGTTGGTTTGACTTAAAAGGGCGTAGCTTGATCGGCGAACTAGATTGGACACGTGAAGAGTACGATCTGGCACTGAAGCTTACCGATCAGTTAAAGGGTAGCTACTACAGCCGTAACCCACATCCATACCTTGAGTACAAGACATTTGCCATGATGTTCTTCTCCGGTTCCACAAGGACAAGAATGTCATTTGAGACAGCTATGACCCAGCTGGGAGGCCACTCCCAATTTATAAACCCAAGCACCATGCGTCTGTCGCTTGAAGATAAGCCAGGGGCCGGGGAAACAGTCAAGGACACAGCAAAAGCCATGTCCCGTTTCTGCGATGGGATCGGTATCCGCTTGCTCGATGACCAAATCAACCACTATGGGCATGGAGACGAGGTTATGCGCAAGTTTGAGCAGTACGGTGATGTTCCGATCATCAACATGGCCTCGGACATCAACCACCCCTGCCAATCTATTACTGACATCTACACCATGCACGAGAAACTTCAAGGTGATGTAAAGGGCAAAAAGATCGTAATCACCTGGGCTTATACTCCATGGATTCGCGGCCGGTGCTCAGTGCAAGGTACGGCCCTCATCTCGTCTATGTATGGTATGGATGTCGTAGTTGCCAATCCACCAGAGTTTGACCTGGATCCAAACGTGATGCAGCAATGTCGCGATCAGGCAAGCAAGTCCGGAGGATCCTTTGAGGTGATTCATGACATGGATAAGGCCCTAGAGGGAGCAACGGTAGTATTTCCGCGCAACTGGTTCACCGGAGACCGCTACAACATAGGAAAGGAAGAGGAACTGAAAATAGCACAGAAGCACCAGGATTGGCGCTACAGTGTCGAAAGGCAGAAAAAACTCACCAACCCTGGATACCTTCTCCAATGCATGCCAGTAGATCGCGGTAATGAAGCCGACCCTGAAGTGTGCGACAACAAGCTATCTTGGATCTACGACCAAGCGGAAAACCGCTTGCACACCCAGAAGGCTATACTTACACTAACCATGGGAGGAAGGCTCTAAGTACAAAACCCCGATCACGAATAGTGGGGCAGCTTCCTTCTCAAACGGGGTGCTGCCCCTATTTATGTAGGGAGAGGAAGATGAACAAGGCGATTTCTTCAAACGACACTACAGACCAGCGATATTCTCCAGCCAGTACAATAATTGGCTCTTCGATCCCACGGTCTGATGCTGTCGATAAGGTAGTGGGGCAAGCAAAATACGTTGACGATCTGATTTTCGCAGGAATGCTCTACGGCCACGTAATAAGAAGCAGCGTACCTCACGCACACTTAAAGCACATTGACCTCTGCCAGGTAAATAAGCACCCTTCCGTCTTTTGCACGGTTACCTCAGGTGATATTCCAGGTGAGAACATCGTTCAGGTTATTTACGATGACCAACCAGCTCTAGCCAAGGATATAGTGCGCTACATAGGCGAGCCAATCGCCCTTGTTGTGGCAACAGACAGACTTGCAGCAAGGAGTGCCGCCGATCTTGCCAAGATTACATACGAGGCACTTCCGGCAGTATACGATCCGATCGAAGCCCTTTCGGATAACTGTCCAGCGGTTGCCCGACCAGAGGTGGTCGAGGAGAAAAAGAACGTATTTAACCACATGCGCCTGCGTAAGGGGGATGTGGAGAAAGGCTTTGCCCTGGCTGATGTTATTGTCGAGGGCGAGTACCACACCGGATATCAAGAACATGCCTACCTGGAAACGCAGGGAGCGATTGCTGTACCCGACGAGAACGGCGCTATGACAATCTACGGATCAATGCAGTGTCCATTCTACGTGCAAGGCGCTGTTGCCCGCGTTCTGGGTCTTCCTTTGTCCAAGGTACGCGTAGTGCAAACAACTACCGGTGGCGCATTCGGCGGAAAGGAAGACGTGCCTTCTCTGGTTTCATCCCTTGCTGCACTGATGGCAACAAAGGCACGCCGGCCGGTAAAACTGATACTTGATCGCAGCGAGGATCTTCTAACCTCCAGCAAGCGGCATCCATCCGTTGTGCATTACAGAAGCGGGGCAAGAAAGGACGGCACCGTTACCGCTATCGAGGCGAACTTCGTGTACAATGCTGGGGCTTACCAAACCCTGTCCTCAGCGGTATTATGGCGCGGGCTGATGCACATCGCCGGACCTTACCGTGTTCCAAACGTGAAGGTAGATGGATATTCCGTGGCCACTAACACAATCCCCTGCGGTGCGTTCAGAGGCTTTGGGAGCCCACAGGTGATTCTTGCTCACGAATCCCAGATGGACAAGCTAGCCGAAAAACTAGGGATAGATCGGTTAGAGATCAGGCGCAGAAACGTTCTGCAGCCGGGAGACAAAACCAGTACCGATCAACTGCTCGAAAACAGCGTAGGCGTTCTCCAGACATTAGACAAAGCGGGTGAAATGGCACGCTGGGATGAGCGCCTTGTATCAATTGACTCTTCCAATAGAACGTCTGGCTCTTCCAATAGAACGTCACAGGAACGCAAGAGAGGGCTTGGGGTTTCTACAGTAACTTACGGCGTTGGCCTTGGCGGTAAGGCACCGTTCTTGGACAAGGCGGGGGCATACATGAAGCTGGAGGCCGATGGCTCGATTGCCTTCTCCGTGGGAACAGTAGAGATGGGGCAAGGATTGATCACCGCATTAACGCAAATCGTATCGGAGGCATTGCAGGTACCGGTAGAAAAGATTCACATGTCACAGGTTGACTCATCGCGAGTCCCCGATTCTGGGCCCACGGTCGCCTCTCGTGGGACCATGATGAGCGGGCTGGCTCTGATGGACGCAGCGGCAAAACTGCGCCGGAAAATAACCGATGTCGCACCGAAGATCGGAATAGCTGAAGAAGATATCCCAAGCCAAATGCCTAAGATCGCACAAGCGTTCTGGCTTAATAACCTGGACCCGGCAGTAGAAGGCTGGGGTAAAGCAGCACCTGTTGACTGGGATCAGAAAAGCGGCCTTGGTAACGCCTATATGGTTTATGCTTACGCCACCCACATCGCCGAGGTAGAGGTAGACGTTGCCACTGGCGAGGTCTCAGTGGAGGAATTTGTCGCTGTGCACGATTCGGGCAAGATAGTCAATCGTCAAATGGCAACCGGACAAGTTGAAGGCGGAATCGCGCAGGGCTTAGGATACTCCTTGATGGAAGAGATCCTGCACAAGGATGGCAAGCTGCTGACAAGCGGGTTCACTACCTACCGGATCCCCACAATAAGAGACGTTGCCCCTAACACCCAAGTAGATTTCGTAGAAGATATCTACCCCTATGGCCCATACGGAGCCAAGGGGTTAGGCGAGGTTCCATTAATGGCCTCTCACACCGCCGTCTCTAGGGCCATAGCACATGCGCTTAATGCTGATGTCGATACTTATCCGCTATCGCCAGAGCGCGTACACCAAATCGCCAAACAAAGTATGCACTAACTACACAAACACCTCAGTTGTGCAAGCACTTGGCTATTCGAAAGCTTGCTTATCTCTTGTAGTATGTCAAGACTGACAAAGGAGTAGATCTATCCTATTGGCAACGCTAAGCTTAGAGACATATGTTTCGAATAGAACATCAGCATAAGGGAACAAAAGCGCGGACAGGGAGACTCGTAACCCCACATGGCAACGTGTCCACTCCCGCTTTTGTTGCAGTAGCCACTCGCGCCTCAGTCAAAGCCGTGGAGCCACAAGCCATCAAAGACGTCGGCCTGCAGATAGTCATCTCCAATACATACCACCTTCATCTGCGCCCGGGCGAAGATGTAATCGCTAAGCTGGGCGGGCTGCATAACTTCTCCGGCTGGACAGGGCCTACTATGACCGACTCTGGCGGCTTCCAGGTGTTCAGCCTCGGAGCGGGCAAGGAACACGGAGTGGGAAAAGTCGCTTCCATCTTCCCTGACCAAGACATGCCCCGTACGCCCAATCATTACCGTCAAGGAAATTCCTTAGTCAAACTCACTGAACAAGGCGCCCACTTCCGATCCATAATTGACGGATCCGACCAATTCTTCTCCCCCGAAGGGGTAATCCAGATCCAGCGAAAGCTGGGAGCTGACATCATGCTCGTTCTAGACGAATGCACTTCTCCCCTGCACGATTATGACTATACAAAGAATGCTATGGAACGAACCCATCGCTGGGCGCAGCGTTCGCTATCCGCCTTCGACAGCCAAGGTCAATCCAACGACTTTCCCAACCCAGAGCAGGTTCTGTACGGAATAGTGCAGGGGGGAGCCTACCAAGACCTTCGAAGCGAAAGCGCCTCAGTGATTGGAGGAATGCCTTTTGGTGGGTTCGCCATCGGAGGATCTCTCGGCAAGTCCAAGCAAGAAATGCACAACGTTCTCGATTGGACGATTCCCCTGCTAGGGGATGATAAACCGCGTCATTTACTGGGAATCGGAGAGATAGAGGATATCTTCGATGGCGTGCGCCGCGGCATCGACACCTTCGATTGCGCGGCAGCAACGCGTATAGCTAGGAACGGAACAGTATTCCTCAAAGGTGAGCCAAGGCATAGAATTAACTTGAAAAACGCTCGCTTCCGAGACGATCCTCGCCCCATCGACGAAACGTGTGACTGCTTCACTTGCCGTCATCACTCCCGCGCCTACCTCCACCACCTATGCCGCGCCGGAGAATTCTCCTTTTACAGATTGGCAAC
>CAZKFV010000026.1:0-16605 GCA_964552295.1 uncultured Thermotogae bacterium
GCAACGCCTAACCGCCCTCTCCGGGTGGTGAAAAAGATGAGGGGGTTCTCATGCTTTCACGACCACACTATACAACTTTGCACCGAGTTTGTCGGTAACAAACATCACAATTCATGAATCATTGCTATCCACGGGACAAACCTTGCACGTCTTGGTGATGACCTATTGCGATGATGTCCCGAAGGGACAACGATTCAAGGAGGTCTTTGAATTTGCTGTCAAGGTCTCTCCACATCGTCTTCGTCGGACAGACGGATGCAAGCCAGCAATCGGAGTTGATGTTGATGCATCCGACTAAATCAAGAGATTCGTCAAGCGCCTCAAGTACTTGTCTCAAGGAAACCTCGCATGAATCCTTGCTAAATTCGTACCCGCCACCACGACCCTGTTGAGCGGATACAAGTCCGGCGTTCTTCAGCTGATGCAGGATCTTCCCTACAAACGCAATAGGGAGCTTGTACTTCTCGGAGATCGCGGCAGCTGTAATCGGACCTTCCCCTGAACTGGCTGCCAATTCCAGAACAGCGATGAGACCATAGCCTGCCTTCTTTGTAAGCTGCACCTGACACTACTCCTTGTCTTTCTCTTTGTCGGCAAACGCCTTGTACCGCTCTTCCAGGGAAGCGATCTCTTCTGCGATGTGCTCGTGCCTCTTCACGAGCGCAATCGGAATCTCACGCCCACGCTCGGTTAGATAGTTGTAGATCGCTTCGTTCAACGCATCGGCCGCCAGCGCGGAGCAGTGCATCTTGATCGGCGGAAGGCCACCCAGTTCCTCGGCCACATCTTTGTTGGTAATCGCGATCGCCTGGTCGATCGTCTTCCCCTTAGCAATGTCAGAGACCATCGATGAGGTGGCGATCGCCGCGGTATAGCCAAACGTCTCCCACGAGATATCCGAGATCACTTCGCGTTCCTGTTCGTCGTTTTCCACCTTGATGTACAACCACATCACGTCGCCGCACACAATGTTTCCCACCTTGCCGACTGCCGAGTAGTCGTCGAGCTTGCCCATGTGGTGCGGATGGCGGAAGTGTTCTATTACCTTCTCGCTGTACATGTCATTCACCCACCTTGAACGGCGAGATCGCGCGCAGTGCCTCGACAACCGGTGGAAGTGCTTCAAGAATTGCGTCGATTTCCTCGCTCGTCGTCTCTCTACCTGTGCTGATCCGCAAGCTCCCGTGCGCCATCGTAAGAGGAACACCAATCGCCACGAGAACGTGACTCGGCTCCCAAATTCGAAGATGAACAGGCCGATCCGGTAGAAGTGGCAATCCCTCTCTCGTCGAGCCGCATAACTAGGCTCTCTCCTTCTATCCCCGCAAAGCTGAAGTGGGATACATGCGGGAGGGTACCCGTGCGGTCTCCGTTCAATCGCGTTCCCGAAAGAGCGGTGATCGATTCAATCAGTCGCTCCCTGAAGCCGCGTAGGCGCGGCACTACCTCGCCCATCTCAGAGAATGCAAGCCGTGCCGCAGCTGCCATCCCTACGATCCCGGGAATGTTCTCTGTGCCGCTGCGCAAACTCCTCTCGTGACCGCCTCCGTGGAGGACTGGTATGAGCTTGATCCCCTTGCGAACGTACAGGAAACCAACACCCTTGGGCCCACTAATCTTGTGAGCGGAGATCGACAGCATATCGATGACGTCAAACGGTAGCGGAACTTTCCCGTATGCTTGCACAGCATCGGTGTGAAAGAGAACACCACGCTCGTGGCAGATCTCTCCGATCTCCTCGATCGGTTCGATCGTCCCGATCTCGTTGTTGCCGGCCATTACAGATACAAGGAGCGTGTCCTTACGTAACGATTGCGCAACTTCGCGCGGATCGACGCGACCGTTACCGTTCACATCAAGGTATGTCACCTCATACTCTTGCGTCTCCAACCACCTGCAGGTACTGAGCACTGCGTCGTGCTCAACCTTCGAGGTAATGATGTGTCGCTTGCTAGGATTAGCAAACGCCAACCCCTTGATCGCCAGGTTATCCGCTTCCGTTGCTCCGGCGGTGAAGACTATCTCGGAGGGGTCCGCACCGAGCGTCTCCGCGATTGTTTCACGGCTCTCATCGAGAGCCTTATGCGCCTCCTGTCCAAAATCGTGCAGGCTTGATGCGTTCCCGTACACTTCTGAAAAGTACGGGAGCATCGCCTAGACGACCTGCGGAGCTACCGGCGTTGTTGCGCTGTTATCAAGATAGATTAGTGTTGTCATTTCCATCACCGGCCGTAAGTCTACCAAATGAGTCCGGTTTATCAAGGAGCATGTGGGCTATCAGGCACGGGCTTTTCAGCCCTGCTTGTTTCGGTGATCGCCGGGCAACTCTCGGCAGTAGTCAGTTTAGCAAGTCGATCATGAGATTGAACACTGCGACAGGTAGCTTGCACAAGCCGTGTCCTCTGAACACTGGTGGAAGCTTTTCGGGAATTCCACGCTTGTCGCCAGTGGGGCACAAAACGGACACTATTGCCAAAGTGCCGCTTCTAGCGTAGCTGTGATTGGCAACAGAAGATGGCCGATGTTGGGAGGGTTTCGGCAATTTGCATTTCTTCATTGCATCATCCTATAATGCGGCATTATGATGCAAAACAACGGATTGAGAGACGTGAGTAGCGTGAGCTTGACTGTAATTGGAATAGCCCTAGTACTCGGCGTTCTTGTTGCCATCGTCTCGATCACTGGATGTCAACAATTCCCTGTGATTGTTGTCAACTCCCCCTTCCCCGACCCAGCACTTGAAGCATGCATCCGCGACGCGATCGGGAAGCCAACTGGAAACATCCACGATACCGACTTGATTGGTCTAACGTCCCTCGATGCTAGCGAACTAGGTATCGTCAATCTCGAGGGGATTCAGTACTGCGTTGATCTCACAAACCTCTTGCTGAGCGGCAACAAGATCCGCGACATCACCGCGCTATCGGACTTGACCAACCTCACAGTGCTCGACCTAGGTCGGAACCAGATCGTCGACATCAGCGCCCTATCGGGCTTGACCAACCTCACGGAGCTCAGCGTGCACCACAACCAAATTAGCGATTTCAGCGTGCTAGCGGACTTGACCAACCTCACAGTGCTTGATCTAAGCTGGAACCAGATAGCCGACATCAGCGCGCTATCGGGCTTGACCAACCTCACGGAGCTCGTACTGGGCTGGAACCAAATCGTCGACATCAACCCACTATCGGGCTTGACTAACCTTACGGAGCTTACGCTGATCTGTAACGAGATCGTCGACATCAGCGCCCTATATCACTTGACCAAGCTCACGGGACTTTGGCTGCACGACAACCAGATCGTCAACTTCAGTGTGCTATCGAACTTGACTAACCTCACGCGGCTTTGCTTGGGCGGCAATAAGATCGTCCGTATCAGTGTGCTATCGAACTTGACTAACCTCACCTGGCTCGATCTGCGCGGCAACCAGATCGTCTATATCAGCGCGCTATCGGGCTTGACTAACCTCGAGACGCTCTACTTGGAGAACAACCAGATCGTCGACATCAACGCGCTCGTTAACAATTCCGGACTGGGCTCGGAGGATCTGGTAAACATCCGCCGTAACTACCTCGATCTCACGCCTGGCTCTTCAGACATGCTGGACATCGAAACGCTGCAAGGTCGAGGGGTTCGCGTTTTGTTCGATCTGCAGAACTGACACCGCTCCGAAGATTGTCCTAAAAACATTCGTTTCACAGATCGCGCGGGCTCTCCGCCCCTTCAGCTGTTCTAGGCAACTCAGCCAGGAAGGAGACAGCAACAGGCGATGATCGCCTTGTGTGTGGTGATGGTTCTTGGACAGCCTGTTGAGGATCCGCTTACGATACTTGGGAGCCCAAACGAGATGCTATTTCGTATCATATACAGCATTACTTGTCCGTCCCAATCACATGAAGACAGTGTAGACCAAACACTGGGCTGCCCACCCAAAAGTTCTCGTAAATCCCCCTCCGGGCACCACACACCCCGAACCGACGAAACGACTATCCCAAGAGCTAATAAGCTGATAGCTGACCGCAACTACAACCTTCGCGGTACAAGAGCGAATACCAACCGTCTACCTCAGGATCACCAGCTTCTTGACCTTGCTCGCTACCCACTTACCCTGAACCTTGGCGTACATCTTGTACAGATACACGCCGTTCGCCAGGTATTCACCATAGTCGTTGTCCGTGTGCCACGCTAGGCTCGTCCCTGCTACCTCGCCACTATCGTAGATCAGCGTCCCGGTAAGATCGTAGATCTCTACTTTCACCGCTTCTACCATCCCAACCGCCGCTCCCTTCACCTCAAAGTACGTCGTGTGGACGTCGGTCACAGGATTCGGCGAGTTGTCGAACCTCAGATCAAGCGGCAGAGGCGGTGTTGTCGCTGCTGCCGAAGGCATCCCAGGCAGGTCCGCAGGAGCGAACACCATCGGAGCAGCCAGCGGCGCGTAGGCTGCAGCGCTGACGGACATACCGGACGCGTAGGCCAGTTTCAGGCTTGCGCCGTTCACCAGCGCCTTCATCCAGTAGCCATACCACGAGTTCATCGTTGCTGTGGTAGTGTACGCCCCGTCGGTTGCTTTATAGCCGTAGATCTCGCCTCTTACCCAACCTGCGGCGACGGCAGCGGCCCAGGACTTAGTCACGGCACCCCGTGTAACCTGAATATGTGCCTTTGGATAGGACCATGGTGCGCTGATCTGGTGCCAGCCTACGGGCGAAACATTGAGCGTCACATCGGTCGTGATCGGCGCACCAGTGATACTGATGCTCTTATTCGCCGGCAGTTTAACCCAGTAGCCTCTGCCCGGCTCGATCGTGGTGACTGCAACGTTACGAGTCGCCGGGTTCCAACTCCAAACAGTCGTGCCGAACAGGTCGGCCGCCACGTTGTTCCGCGGGGCTGAAACCATATACCAGCCCGCAGCTGGGCTGTAGGTGTGTTGAAGTTGATCAGGAGGCGATACGGGGTCGTCAGCTTGTCTCCAGGGATGGACTATGCCATGGTAGGAAACGAAGCTACCACCATAGAAGGTGAAGAACGTGTCCCCCGCGAGGGCAGTGAAGTAGTTGCCAAGCTCGAAGCCCGATATAGCCTCTTGCGGTGAGGTCCAACCGAAGGGAGAGGTGAACGAGTCAATCTTCTGTAGAGGGGCTATGACCAGTTGCCGTACCCTCTCAACGTACGCCTCGGCCCCGTGATTCCAGCTGTTGTACATAAGTGTCGCGTACCACCAGTTCTCGATCAGCCCTCTATCGCCAGGGAGCGCTCCTTTTGGGTTTCCCTGCTCAGCCTTTGCAGCTTTCTTGGCCAGGATTCGTGCCCCTTCTTGTATGTTGAAAGAAATATCATCATGAAGCCTTTGGTAGTTAGCATCATTTGGCAAAACGGTCACCTGCATGATTCCCACACCGTAACGCCCATCGGGCTCCACACGGATCTTCACCTTGCCATCCGCTCCGTAGTGATCCCACTCCGACTCCGCATAGGCAATGGCCTTGAGCAACATCGGAGGAAGGTGATACACCGCAGCGGCTTTATCCAGCATCGCCGCGACTTGGCAACCGTGGGTCGTTGGGAGGCACTAATGCCTCTAGCAGTCTTCACAGCCTGGTAAGGGTTGACAACCGTGCCGTCGAAGTGCTCGGCTGCATAAAGGTGTCGCCTGCTCCGTGCCTCAAAGTGTAGGTGTGGGCCAGTAGCAGGGCCTCTCTACCTAACGGTTCCTAAGACGTCCCCGGCTCGCACCGTCGTGCCATTGTGAACAGATATCGTCTCCATGTGAAGGTATATAAACGTTGTTTGCGTCGCTTCGTGGTAAATCGCCAAGGTGCTAAGGCATAGTAGCTCCTGGCATGAGGAACCATACTCGACGCAAATGACTTTTCCATCTGTTGCGGCAAGAATACCTGTGCCAACAGGTGCCCCGTAGTCAACGCCTGTGTGTTGGCCTGTAACAGGCCATGATTCCTGCCTCCACCTTCCTGTGACCGTCCTTGTCTGGCCAAAGAGCCAATTGGATAGCTCCTGGTATTGCTCGTCGCTGATAGGAGAGTCATGTTGCTGGACCGGCTGGTAGATCCCTTCCCTGGTCACGGTGGCGTTGGCGACAATGGTCCGCGACTGGTTGCCGGGCGTTGTCCAGCTAGACACAGACCTGAAGGTGATGGTGTATGTGCTGCCGGCGGACAGGTTGTTGATGAACACGCCGCTGTCCTTCCATCCCGTGTCAGGCCCACTGGTCAGCCGCCACTGAGCCGCGCCAGCTCGCGCCTCAGAAGGCTCGATGGTCACCCATAGGGAGCCATGCTGTTGAACGCGAAGGGGCCTGATCTGGAAGTACAACACACTTGAGACCTCGCTCCACCCGGCACTGTTCCCAGCCTGCATGTTCCACCGATACTTTCTACCGTACTCCAGCACACCGCTGCCCAAGGTGAACGACGTCCCCGTGAGGTTTGTGTTCCGGTAAATCTGGTAGGAGGTAGCCCGTAGGCCACCGCCTCCCAACGGAACGTTGGGAACAGGGCATCCAGCACCGGACCGGGAGCACTGCTCCACCCTGGCGCAGTAGGCCTGGGCGGGGACGGAGGAGACGGCAGAGGCGGCGCAAGCGGCGCTGTGATGAACGACTGTATCTGGCCATGCGACCAACCGGCTGGCAGTCCAGGATAGTTTGAAGTGCTGCAGTTTTTTGCCCATGCCCTAAAATAGTAGGTTGTATTAGGTGAGAGACCTGTCAAGTTAACCCAGAGGAAATTGCCCGCCACTGAAATCGAACTACTATACACGGCGTTCGATGGCGGAAGCGAAGTTCCCCAGTCAAACCTTCTATCGATGATCTCAGAGCCCCCATCGTCGACAATCCAACCCCAGATCGAGGCTGAGTTTTCGGTGATATTGCTTACGCTCGACATAGTCACAACATCGGGCACCTGCGAACCCCAAGCCGGTTCGGTGCCGCAGAGCAATACCAGTACAACAACGCACCACGTTAGCACTAGTGCCAGGAAGCGTTCCCCGGCCCTCCTCCTGCCACCACTTTTGTTGTTTGCCGCACCTCCCGCCGTCACCGCCATACCGAACACCTCTCTTCACTGAATCTGTCGGCTATGCCAGCGAAATCTCCTCCCGTGCGCAGTTACTCTTTCGTGTAAACCAGATCTATAAGCGCAATCTTGACCCTCTCTACTTGCACGAGCGCACTACAAATTAGAAAAGCACAGAAGACCCGCTATGTCAATCCTGACCGCGCGCGCCGCAGACCAAATCGGGAGTTCCCTGCACCTATAAAAATAGAGAGCCGTGCACCCCTAGAACTGGACCGGTAGGAAGTTGGACGCACCGCTCAGAAATTGACCCGCTTCAATATAGCTATAGCATCTGGGGCGTGGGTTATGGTCCTTATTTCTCATTGGTAGGTCCATATGCAAGTCATCCGCTTTCTCTCAATCGGCTGAGAGCCCCGTTATTCCTCTCGCTTGCCGCGGACGGGGTCCGCGATAGGGCCAAATTGGGGGTTTTCTGACACTATAAAAACGAGAACCCCTAGAGTCTGTCCTGTGAATAAGGCCGCTTTTGCTGACCCCGGATCCCGCGCTATACTGCGTGATACAGGCCGTAAAATGTGTCAATCACAGACTGTTGTGAAGGGGAACATGAGAAGGAATATTCCAGAAGCCCTGATTGCAACGGAAAAAGACCACTCCTAGCACAACCGAACCCGCGATGCCGCAGCGGATACCACAACCGGTTGATGCTCGACACCGGCTTGAGACTGTCCGAAGCAATCAACCTACAATGGAAGGGCATTGACCTCAACAGCGGCAAGGCAAAGGAGCACAGGTCCAGTTCTTCATTCTTGGTGTTCTTGGTCTCGGATCGATATGCAGTAATCGACTACAGTAAGCAACTACTCGTAGCGAACACCAATAATAGGGATCTCAAGACTTGACCCTCACGATTCTAAATTTGCTCGAATCTCTCCTTTTCCGCACCACAATCTGGACATGTCCAACCATCGGGTAAATCTTCGAACGCGGTCTTTGGGGAAACACCTGTTGTCACATCGCCAGCTTCCGGATCGTAAATGAATCCGCACACCGTACATTCCCACCTATCCATCGTCCACCTCCCGTGAAGCATCTTCCCTTTCTTTTGTGTCATCTTCTATCTCCATTCTCTCTGCCAATCCCTGCTCATCAGGCAGATTTCCCACGTGGAAACGAAACTCCTCCACACTAGATAGCCCAAAGTAATGAAGGAATTGATCCGTTACGTAAAGAAGAAGCGTGCGCCCTTCTTTTTCGGCGCGGATAAGACGTCGCTCAAGGAGTTCTTCCACATGTTTGTAGGCCTTGTTACCACGTGCTTTTACTAGCTGGGCCTGAGTAAGAGGATGGTTATAAGCAATCATCGCCAGGCTTCGCAACACGGGGCGAGAGATATCCTGATGAGGAGCCAGACTGGCCACGGAATCAATATAGGGCTTCTTCACTTGGAACATCGCTTTTCCTTCCTCCAAGTGCAACTCAATCCCATGTGCCTCTTCTCGAAAGACATCCTGAATCTGGCCCAATATGCGTTCAATATAGGTTAAAGACGCTCCACCTACAATCCTTGCCAGCTTGTGTCGTGTTAATGGCTGTGAAGATAGAAAAAGCGCAGCCTCGACAAGGGCCTGATCATGCTCTATGTCACTTTCCTGCGTATCTGGCATCTGCTCTCCCTGTTTGCCGATCAATCAAGACACGGAGACACGGTGAGGGCAGGACACTGAGAAGGCGTGAATTCCTGTTTCTTCGCCGTCCCCGCGTCTTCCCCTCTTTGCTGTGAGCACCTGTGTCCCATGTTAGGAATCACTTTCTCTTCGGCAGTCTCTCACTCTTGCGCCAGTGCCTCACGAGGCAATGCCTCACGAGGCAGCGCCTCACGAGGCAATGCCTCCTGTGGCAGCATGATAGTAATGTCTCCCAAGAACTCTTCTTGCTGACAGTCTATCTCTCCTTTGGCAGCCAAGTGAAGAACCTCGAAAAAGCAAGTAACCCGCTCTTTCTTATCCCCCCGATCGAGGAGACGAAAGAAGCTTATTATCCGGTGGCCAGTTAGAAGATCCTTAATTTTAGCAAAAAGGGAATGCAGCCTTTGCCCGTAAGTCTCTCCTCCCAACGCGAAGTCGTCAAATATGTCATCTTCTTCCTGATCGACAAATTCAGTGCGTCGTCTGACCCTCCTCAAGCTGACCTTCATGGCCGAGGCCAAAGCCTTCTTAAGATCGAAAACAGTCACTTGACGGCGGGGCCGCCGGAAAAGAGGTAAAGAGAATTCCTCAGGTTCTGCCGGTGCCTCCCACTCAGCAGCCTCTTCTTCGATTGCCTCTTCTAGCTCTTCAATAAGCCCGTTCCTGTCTGTAGGCCGCTCCGAGGCAAGCAAGTCATCTGATTGCATACGCAGAAGAATTGAACAAGTAAGCACCATGCGTCCCGATACTTCAAAGTGGAGCTCACGCAGGGCGTCAACATAGTCCCTGTAGCGGTGCGCCAGCTCCACGATGTCGATGTCCCACGGATTCATATCCACGGTCAGACGCTGCAAGATTCCTTCCCAAGTCTCCTCCAACAGATCGGTAATGGGAATATCGGCGATCGTGACTTCGCGCATTCGATTCATATCTCCTCTAATTCAGATTAAGGGCGAGTATCTGTGACGCGCCATTCTTAATTGTCACTCCATATGCCCGGTCAGCATGACGAACCGTTTCCTCATTGTGCGAGACAACTATCACCTGAATCCTATCGGCATATTCCCGAAGCATTTGTCCGAGCCTACCAATATTTAGCCTATCCAAAGCGGCATCTATCTCATCAAGAACAAAGAACGGAGCTCGTTGATACTCCTGAAGTGCGAAAACGAACGCCGTGGCCACGAGAGTTTGCTCTCCTCCAGAAAGCGCGTCGATGAGGTGTGGCTCCTTGTCTGGAGGATTTGCCTTGATCAACAGGCCGGATGAAATATTCCCTTCCTCCTCCAATTCAAGGCAGCCTGATCCTCCATTGAACAGCTTGGTGAAAGTGCGGCTAAACTGAGAGTTGATTGTTTCCAGCGTCTCCAGAAAACGCTCTCGCTTACGTTCCTCGATCTGTCCAATAAGCGCTTCGATTTCGCGCTTTTCTGCTTCCAGGGCATTGAACCGATCGCAAAACTCATTGTACTCACGCTCGTAGACGGCGTACTCATCTATAGCCCGCATGTTCACCGGCTCCAGCCGCTTCAATTGGCGTCTGTTCTGCTCCATTCGTTGCTGAAGCTCGCTTACCGAGCCCTCGATGAACTCAGATGGCTCTCGGTGATCGTCCCCTAGAGTCTCCAGTTCAGCCTGCAGCTCCGCTTCCTGTCGCTCGTACCGCGTTAGACTGCGACGTAGGTTCTCCAGACTCCTGTATGCGTCACGCCTGTTCTCCCGCAACGCACGGAGTTCATCACTGCGGGTTGTAGCTTCCCCCTTACTCTCCTTCTGCTTATCCTGATGCTGTAAAAGCTCTTTTTCCTTATCACCAAGCTTCTCGGTAAGAGACCGGATCTCATCTTGAAGCTCATCAATCTCTCTATTGATCCGCGATATCTGTTGCCTCTTTTTGACCGTATCGAAGCTCCTATCCGATGGCTTGCTTTCTCTGCTTACATCTTTCCCCGAGCCGGGGCGCCATCCACCTGTAAGTGCCCCTCCCTTGCTCTGCAGGTCACCATCCAGGCTTATTGCCCTTACCCCGTCAACGTCACGCACTGCATTAAGGTTCTCCACTATTATGGAGTCTGAAAGAACATACTCGAGAGCACGCCGGTACTTAGGATCAAAGTCTACCAAGTTGATCGCATAATCTATCACCCCTGAGAGCTTCAGCGCTTCAGCTGATGAAAGGCTCTTTCTTCCTGCTACAAGGCGATGTAATGGAAGCATGCGCGCTCTACCGTAACGATTCTTCTTTAGATACTCAATACACTCAATCGCTGTTTCCCGAGAATCGACTACTACATCGTTCATATGACCGCCAGCAGCCGTCTCAAAGGCAACCTGGAACCCATCCCGAGGCGTGGATAGAGAGGCAATCGTTCCGTACACTCCACCTCTCTTGCGATCTAGAAGGGATTGAACAGCTCTATCCCTACTTGAGGAAGTAGCTTGCGCGCTGGTATGCGCCTTGATCTTGGCAACCTCATCGATCATCTCTTGAAGGTTCTTCACTTGTTGAGCCTTAAGGTCAATCTGCCCTTTGCGATTAAGGATCTCGGAGCGGAGACGCTCTACTTCCTTGACCAGAGCAATCTGATCGCCTCCCTCCATATCCTCCCTCATGCCTTCTAATTCCCACTCCTTGTTCTCAATCGCCAGATCAAGTTTGGTTACATCTGATTCTAGCGCCTCTATCTTCTCATCCATTCCCACGCGTTCAGCTTTAGCATGCTCTAGTTTTTCAGCCAGCTCCTGACGCTGACAATGGCGAACTGATTCCTGTAATAGTGATTGCTCTTGCGTCAGTCTCTGATGCTCAAGTGCTGCATCGCGCTCCTTAGACAGCCCGATTAGTCGCCTATGGCGCTCCGCAAGAATCACCCGATGTGTATTCAGTTTTGTCTTCACATCTTTTAATTCCAGAATTGCCTTTTGCCTCTTTTCATCATAGGCAGCAATGCCGCTTACCTCGTCTATGATCTCCCTTCTCATCGTTGGGTTACGCTTGAGAATCTCCGTGATTCGGCCCTGAGCTATCAACTGCTGACCATCAGGGTCGATGTGTCCAACCTCTAGAACGCGGTCGATCATTGCACGCGAGCAGGCTTTCCCCATAAACGTATAAGTTGATGACTTGCGGGTGATCCTCCGCCCCAGCTGTGCTTCTGGAACCGCATCATCACCAAAGAACTCGTTGAACTCCCCACCGCTATTGTCAAGATAAAGGGTTACTTCAGCTGTATCCGCTGGCGAGAGCCTCTCGCCACCGTTAAAGATCAGGTGCTCCAAGCGATCAGCCCGCATCTGAGATGACCGGCGGCCCATAACAAAGCTTAATGCATCAAACAAGTTAGACTTACCCGCGCCGTTCTCGCCAATAATGGCGGTCATGCCATCGAAAAATGGTACAACCGTCTTATTGCGAAACGACTTGAAGCCGCTTACCTCAAGCTTATTGATCTTTGTCATTACGCTTTTCTGGTTTCTCCCTTATCGTAAAACAGGCTTAACTGCTCTATTGCTGAGTGATAAACAGGTATCGATTTCGTTTCTAAACTCGCTTTTCGGGAAAGGAATCGCTCAATTTTGTAGCGATTGTAGTCGTTAGGTACAGCAACCTCTGTCTCCCACCGTATGATAGACGGTATAGATACACCAAGCTTTACCGCCAGTGAGCGCTTACTCCACCCTTTCTCCAGACGAAAGCACCGCAACCGCTGTCCTAGACTATCCATAAACCCCCTCTGGTCACCGATTAACAAATATAACTTGTATTACACAACAGCGCAAAAAAGGAGGGGCCCAAGGCCCCGCCCTTTTTACTTCCAAAACCCCCTCATCACAGCTCTACTTCATGAATCCCCATATTAGGGCTCCGACACCGGCCAGAAGCGCAACAATGGAGATGAAATAAAGTCCATCTACCTGAGCTTTTAGTTCCTCAAGAGCGGCGCCTCCTTCAAGGGCTGCAATGCGCTCATCGTGATCCTCAATAACGTCCGTATTAGCAAGGATGCCAGCCTGATTTCTGCTGACTGCGGATGAGAGTTCAGCTATTGCTTGATCAAACCCTTCCAGCTTGGCGCGGTTGTTGTCAATCTTAATTGAAAGCGCGCTCATCGAGCGCTCAAGCTCTATGACCTTTTTCTTGAAGGTTCCCACATCTTCGTCTTCCAGCTTCTTTACCCTTTCTTCCAGACCAGCCTGACCTTTCTTTAGGGCCGAGATATCAGCTACAACCCCTTGCTTAAACGCCGAAAACAGGGAATTCAAGTCATCCAGACTGGCAGCAAGGGCATCGCATTTATCTCTCAACGCGGAAAGATCAGCGTTTGTGGCATTAAGAGAGCTTTCCATTCTTGCTTGGAAATCCTCAAACCAGGCCGACAAGTCAGACAATCTGGATTCTACTGATGCTGATAACTCAGACAATCCGGATTCCAAAGCCGTCACCCTCACCATTAGCTCCTGCTGAGTCGAAGACAGGCGCGAGACGTCCTGTTTGAGGGTTATGACTTTCCCTTCCGTAGATTTAAGCTCCAGGGAGATCGCCTGCATGGCATCCTTCAAGCTTTCAAGACGACCGTCCAGGTCTTCAACAGCAACCATATTCCCTTTAACTTCGGAGACGATTTCATGCATGAATTCTTTTAGACCGCCAAAGGCATCATTGACACCGGCAAATGCATCACTGAGTTTTGCCAGTTCCTCCTGCAGCAGATCAGTCTCCACAGCTGCTTCGACCTCCCCTTCCTGTGCATAACCAACTGCTAGGAAGAGTGCGCTAAGCATCATCGCAATTATCGCCATTACAAGCGCTTTCTTCATGGTATTCCTCCTTCTTCTATTTTCCACCACTCGGTTCTTCCTCTTTGCAGACATTTACCAAACCAAGCCTAGCCTGCATAACGGCAAAGCGTAGAGACTAGGGTTGTTAGACAGACACCGATTTGTCATCCACATGCAAGACACATGTCCAAGACCAATCCTGCACAAAGCAAGCAGCGCGCGCATCTAACCGAGTGCCGATAAACATGAATCCTAAACTGCTCATTAGTTGAAAACAGGCGTTAAAAGATGCGTTACCGTTTCGTTATCATCCTTACCACATACCTTGAAGCACCTGTGTATGCATGGTAGAATCATTCGATTCTGTCTAACAAAGTTAAGTCTAGAAAAGAAGGAAACTAGCAATTTGCGGAAGCTGGTTATTGTTCCACAATCAGCAAAGCCAAACGCAATACAAAAAAGGGGTGTATGCAGCAGAATGAATGCTCTAATTTTGGTACCAGCCTTAATCTCTGTGCTGGCGCTCTTCAGTGCCTTTTCCTTTAACCGTTCATTAGTTAAGAAGGCGCAGGGCACAGACAAGATGAAGACAATTCAAGGATATATCCGCTCGGGCGCGTTCACATTCATGCTTGAGGAAGCACGCGTCATGGGAATCACCATGCTTATCATAGGTGGAATCCTGTGGATCCTGTTTTTCTGGCAGATCGCAGTTGCTTTCTGGATTGGTTCTCTTCTGTCCATGTCTGCCGGATTCATCGGAATGAACGCAGCTACTCACTCCAATGCGCGTACAGCAAACGCGGCGCGGAAATCCTTTAAGGATGCACTCAATGTGGCCTTCTCGGGAGGCGCAGTAATGGGCCTATCTGTGGCAGGATTAGCCCTAATCGGCCTAGTTATCGTCATTATACTATTCAAGAGATGGTTTGACCCGGCTACTCTACACATCGAGACTCGCTATCTGTTTGGCGTTCAGTCAATGGGTGTCAATTTCATCCGAGGAGCGCTTATTGTAAGCGCGTACTCGATGGGTGCTTCTCTTGTGGCATTGTTCGACCGTGTTGGTGGCGGCATATACACCAAGGCCGCAGATATGGCTGCCGATATGGTAGGAAAAGTGGAGATGCACATACCAGAAGATGATCCACGTAACCCGGCCACAATAGCTGATAACGTGGGAGATAACGTTGGAGACGTCGGCGGGTTGGGGGCAGATCTGCTTGAATCATTCATTGGGGCAATCATCTCGGTAATAGTCATGGTCCTCTACCTGTACGTGGGGCGGGCAAATGAAAGCCTCCAAGAGATAGTGGGAAAGCTGGGTCTATTGGCGGGGATGAATGATAGCAACTTCATCTGGGTTCTAGTAGCACCGCTAATGATCGCCGCTGGCGGGCTTTTCTCAAGCTTTCTTGCCATACTCTACGTGAGATTCAGCAGGCGACAAGAAGGTATGCAGAAGATTCTGATGAACGGTACACGCATCGCTGCCCTCCTCACTGCTGTAACCACTTTTCTTTTCTGCTACCTGTCCCCACTGGGCCTCAATATCTTTTACGAGGTAATCTTGGGGCTTGTCGCTGGAGTCGCGATCGGTTTCTTCTCTGAGTATTTCACATCCACAGACTACAAACCAACGCGTGAATTAGCCAAGGCAAACCAAGATGGACCAGCCATTGCTGTGACCGAAGGCCTAGCAGTCGGCATGATAAGCACCTTCCTTCCAGTAGTTGTCATCGCTGGCGCGACAATCGCTGCCTATTACTTCGGCAACCTGCTTGGAGTGGCGTTTACTGCCATGGGAATGCTTTCCTTCGTTGCCATGACCGTCTCTGTGGATACATACGGGCCAATAGCCGACAACGCTGGAGGAATCTCAACTATGTCAGAACTTCCCCCGGAAGTACGTGAAAGAACCGACAAGCTTGATGCGATCGGCAACACCACTGCAGCCATCGGAAAGGGATTCGCCATCGGCTCAGCTGCCTTTGCTGCGCTCGGATTAATAGCCGCATTCATGTGGTCAGCAATCGGAAACGCAGAGCAGGTTGTCCAACCACAACTGCCCATCGTAGGCCAGATCGCTGCTCAATTCTCACCAACAGGTGAGATTATACAGGTGGGGGCCTATGTCATCGCCGGATTGATGCTGGGAGCAATGGTCCCATACGTGTTCTCAGCGCTGCTCATTCGCGGAGTAAGCCGCACCGCTGGACTTCTTGTAGAAGAAATCCGAAGTCAATTCAAAGAGAACCCGAAGATCATGACTGGTGAAGCAGTCGCCGACTTCAAGCGTTGCATCAGCATCACCGCGCACGGCGGCCTGCATAAGATGTTCATCCCAGCGATGATTGCCGTTGTTACCCCGCTTGCCTTCGGCCTTATCTTTGGGCGGTACGCGCTCGGAGGTTTTCTTATCGGCGCACTTCTCTCAGCAATTCAACTTGCTATCTTCTGCGGTAACTCTGGAGGCGCCATGGACAACGCCAAGAAATTCATCGAGGAAGGCCATTTTGGGGGAACGGGCTCCGAGGCGCACGATGCTGGTGTAGTTGGTGACACAGTAGGAGATCCGCTAAAGGACACTGTAGGCCCTTCACTCGACATCCTTATAAAGCTGATGAGCGTTATCGCCTTGGTATTTGCCTCCCTCTTCCCTTTGTATCCAATCTTCATGTAGTGAACAAGCTTATCGGAAGCGTTACGGGCCCTGCTCTTTAGCGACAGGGCCCTTTTTTTGCCATGTGATAAGCCACCTCATCGCGGAAGATTTCAAGACAATTGGCATAAAACCGCAACGTCGCAGATCCCCAGTGAAATACAATTGCACGGGGCAAGGAACTACGACCCTACGTAAGATACAACATATCGACGAGCACGCTTTTTCCTGTGTAACGTGTGCAGCTTGTTTACCCAGTGGAGTCTTACTCCACTGGGGCCTGCCAGGTTAGGGTTTGTCGCATTGAAACAGCGCAACTGCAACGTCGCAGGTAAACTACGACACTACATAAGACCAAGCTCTATCCAGACTTGCGTACCATAAGCTCCCGCAAGAGGCGTCTAAGCTCGCGAGGGGACTCGATCGCAAAGCG
>CAZKFV010000027.1:0-45339 GCA_964552295.1 uncultured Thermotogae bacterium
ATTTCGGCACTTCTTCATATTCTTAATAGAGACCCGCTGCCCACCAGACACTACTGGGAGTCATACGAAGACAATGTTGCAGCATGGGTGACAGGGGAGGCATATTGAAGAGCAGATTTTTCCTTACAAGCGACACGCTTCTTCTATTTGGAGACGTGCCGACTTGTGTGTGATGTAGCTGTCCGACTTCTGGCAACCCTATCACGTTCACATTGGCAAATTTCTGCAACACAGTTAAGATCATAGCGTAGCCTAGAAATGCGCCTCTCTATGCACCTCCTTATCGTGCTCTACTCGGTCTAGTACTTTGTTTCGACCACGCGGATGGGACAAGCCAGCTTTCAGAGTTTCTTGAGTTCTCTATCTATTCGCTCGACACAGGCAAGGATACTCTTTGAGACAGATACCAATTCCTTAAGCAGATTCTCCATCCGCATTTCTGTCAGTGTGGACATCGGATTCACCTCCTTAGACAATTAACGTCCTTTCATTCGATACGGCAAAGGAAAAGGGGCAAGCGTTTATTGGTAACTTGCCCCTGCTACTGCGTAAGTACGAAAAGACGTTCTGGAGACGTAGTAGCGCTCTTAGTATACGATGCAAGAGTGTGACGAGACAAGTAAATCTGTCGCTGGTGTGAAAAGCAAGTATGATGAAGAAATCGTAATTCCGGGGACATATACCTTATTTCCTCGTTTTATTAATGTCTTGTAATTGGAAATGAGGTATGTGTCCCCCGATTTATGTCTTGTAATTGGAAATGAGGTATGTGTCCCCCGATTATAGCTTGTAGCCAATTGTGCGGAGGAAGTCTTTGCGTTTTTGGATATCAGCATCGGTTTCGACACCTTTTGGTGGGTAGCCATCGATGATGCCAAGGATTCCTCTTCCTTGGTCACTCTGACCTATGATTACCTGTACCGGATTTGCTGTAGCACAGTATATGTGGCACACCTCTGGCACTTGTTTGATTCGGTTTAGTATGTTTACCGGAAAGGTTCCATCAAGGAAGATGACAAATATATGGCCAGCGCCGATTTCTTTAGCATTACTAATCGCTAGCTTTGTGAGATCATCGTCTGTTCCAGAATAACGAACCAGACAGGGTCCTGAGGCTTCGTTAAAGGCCAACCCAAACTTGATGCCTGGAACAGATGTGACTAGGGCTTCATGTAGGTCCTCAACCGATTTGATGAAGTGTGTCTGGCCAATAATGAAGTTTAGCTCTTTTGGATTCTGGATTTGGACAAGTTTCAGTTCCATATGCTTCCTCCTTATGCAAGCTGACCCATCAAACTAAAGAAAGATGCCAATCTGAATCACTCGATAGCCCTGATTATCTGTTCAACACTTAGATCTATTTCGGTCTCGCTTCCGGTATCCATATTTTTTATTCTGCCTTTGTTGGTTTCTGCTTCATCATCGCCAAGAACTAGCAGGTAACACGCTGAAAGTGTGTTTGCCTGTGCCATCTGCTTTCGCAGGCTTCGTCCCCGGTAGTCAAGATCAACCGACAGGCCTTCACTACGAAGGTCTTTTGACAAACTAAAGGCAAGCGTCCGGCCCGCATCTCCCAGGGTGGCCAAGAATAGGTCGATTCGCCTATCCAAAGCCTGCTCTTGGCCCTCACTTAGCACCAAAATCAGCCGCTCCATTCCACCAGCAAAGCCGACCGCGGGTGTGTCGGGACCGCCGATCATCTTTACCAGGTCATCGTATCTTCCGCCTCCAAGCAGGGCGTCCTGTGCCCCCAAATCCTTGGAGACAAGCTCGAATACGGTTCGTGTGTAGTAATCCAAGCCTCTTACTAGGTGTGGATCAACCTTGTATTCTAGGCCCAGTTGATCTAACAGCTTTTTGACCTGCTCAAAATGCTCAGCACATTCATCGCACAGGTACTCGGCACTTCCAGGAGCATCAGCGATATGAGGCTCGCAAGTGCTGTTCTTGCAATCAAGTATTCTAAGAGGATTATCCTGGTAGCGGCGCTGGCAATCCTCGCACATGGAAGTAATGTGCGGGGCAAAATACTCGCGCAATGCGTCTCGATATCTTACGTGGTCCTCGCCGCAGCCAATGCTATTTAGGCGCAATGACAATCCGCCAAGGCCTAAATTATGCATTAGGCTCCAGGCAAAGCTAATAACTTCTACATCCAGTGCAGGATCAAGCGAACCAATGGCTTCCACCCCATACTGGTGAAACTGGCGGCTGCGACCTTTTTGCGGTTTTTCATAACGAAACATCGGGCCAATGTAGTAAAGCTTTTGAAACGGATCCTGTGTTGCCATTCCGTGCTCCACATAGGAGCGAACAACGGAGGCTGTTGCTTCCGGGCGCAGGGTGAGCAACCTTCCTTTTTTGTCGGGAAAAGTGTACATCTCTTTGTTGACTACGTCCGTGGCTGCTCCGATTCCGCGCGAGAAGAGCTCGGTATGCTCGACCAACGGTGGCCGAATCTCACGATAGTTGTATCGACGAGCGATATCGCTAATCAACCCTTCGAGTCTCGTCCAGTAATCCACCTCATCGGGAAGAATATCGCGCATTCCACGCACGGATTCATAATCCATACTGCTATAATTCCTTTAGTAGGTTTGCCATCTCGATCATGGTTTCAGCAGCTTGTGATCCCTTGTTACCCATTTTGGTCCCCGCTCGCTCTATGGCCTGATCTATGGTATCAGACGTAATCACGCCAAATACCACTGGGATGTCAACTTCTAGGTTAACGCGCGCCAGGCCTTTGGTAATCTCACTTGCAATCATGTCGAAATGCGGCGTTGAGCCTCGAATAACTGCAGCAAGAGCAATTATACCGTCGTATTTTCCACTTGTTGCCATTACGCGCGCGGCCTTTGAAACCTCAAATGCACCCGGAACCCAACAAACATCAATTACATCTTCAGACACGTTGGAGCGACGCAGTCGATCCAATGCCCCATCCAGGAGGCGCGTAGTAATAAGATCATTGAACCGACTGACCACAATGCCCGCCCGTAAGCCCTGCCCGTCGAATCCTCCTTCGTATACCTTTGTCATCCCATTTCCTCCCATATTCTTAGATGGCAAGATTAAGAAACGTCACAAAACAGATGCGCGAGTCTTGCCTACACGTTTTTCAACTTGTGCCCTAGCTTTTCCTTCTTGGTCCTTAGATAGTTGCGATTGTGCTCGTTGGGGTAAATCTCTATCGGGATCTGCTCAATTATCCTCAGTCCATATCCACCAAGGCCGACTACTTTTTTGGGATTGTTCGTCAATAGACGAATTGTTGTTAAGCCAAGGTCACATAAGATCTGCGCTCCAATCCCATAGTCGCGAAGATCGGCGGGAAATCCCAAGCGCTCATTGGCCTCTACTGTATCCAGCCCTTGATCTTGCAGTTGGTAAGCGCACACTTTGTTCTTTAGTCCTATGCCACGGCCCTCTTGTCGCATGTAGAGGATAACGCCAAGCCGGGCTTCTTCTATCATCTCCATCGACCGGTGAAGCTGATCCCCACAATCGCAGCGAAATGACCCGAAAACATCGCCCGTCAAGCACTCTGAGTGAACCCGCACAAGCACGTTTTCCTTACCCGCTACATCGCCTTTTACTAGCGCCACGTGTTCCTCGTCTTCAATTGTACTGGTATAGCTTACTATCTTGAATTGTCCATAACGGGTAGGAAGATCGGCGCTGGCTACCCGCTGCACCAGGTTCTCGTGTTGTTTTCTATAGGCAATCAGGTCTGTGATGCTAGCTATATAAAGGTTGTGTCTTTCCGCAAACTCCTTAAGCTGCGGAAGCCGGGCCATGGTGCCATCTTCGTGCATTACTTCGCAGATAACCGCCGCAGGCTTGAGTCCAGCCAAGCGAGCCAGGTCAACGGCTGCCTCAGTGTGTCCTGCGCGCTTTAGGACACCACCACTTTGCGCCACCAACGGGAAAACATGCCCTGGGCGAGCTAGGTTATCCGGTCCGGATTTATCGTCTATGATTACTTGAACCGTGCGAGCACGATCGTGAGCTGAAATGCCGGTAGTAATCCCAGAGCGGGCATCGACGCTAACGGTGAAACTAGTGCCATGCAGGGCTGTGTTTTCTGTTGACATGGGAGGCAGAGCTAGTCTGTGCGCGCACTCAATATCTATTGGCGTGCAGATAAGTCCGCGAGCGTGGGTGGCCATGAAGTTTATGGTTTGGGGATTGACATGCTGTGCAGCGACCACCAGGTCACCTTCATTCTCCCTGTTTTCATCGTCTACTACGATGACCATTTCCCCGCGCTTGATCCGATCGATGGCCTCTTCTATGCTAATGAACATCCTTCATCATCCTCTCAACATACTTGGCTACTATATCAAACTCAATGTTAACCGGATCGCCAACATGCCTATCCTGCAAAGCTGTTGCCCGATAAGTCTGCGGAATCACCGCAACCTGAAACGTCTCATCAGTCACATTAAACGGCGTCAGACTTACTCCATCAATCGCCACTGATCCCTTCTCCACTAGATAGGCTGCAAACCGAGCAGGGTAAGAGAACATGAATCTCAATCCCTGCCCCTCACGCCGCGCTTCCTGTACCTTGCCGATTGTATCCACGTGGCCCAACACAATATGCCCATCAAGACCTGCTTCCAGGCTGAGCGGAAGCTCCAGATTCACCCGCGCGCGCGCGCGTTGGTTACCCAGAGCAGTCCTCTCGTACGTTTCCCCGGATACATCAGCTACAAAACCACTCGATGTCAGTTGAGAAACGGTAAGGCAAACGCCGTTTACCGCTATGCTTGCCCCCACTGACAACTCTTCCCTCAGGCAAGTAGAGATCTCGAGGCGGTCACGCCGTTGCTCTACCAACACACCTAAATCACGCACAATTCCCGTAAACATCTACATCAACGAGTTTACTGCAACAAAGAATACTGATCAATCATGTTGCAGTAGTGTCGCGGCTTGGATACCCTATCGCTTCAGGAGGTTATCTTGCTAAAACAACGTGCTTATTGGGGATTTGTGCTCCTATTTTACCTTGTTTCTGTAGCTTGCTTTGCTGGGCCGAAAGATATGTCATACAGAATAGTCAAAGAAGGTGACTATGAACAAGTAATAGTCAGTACCGGACTTTCAAGCTACACCTTCTCTGAAGATGGAGGAACTCTTAAGAGCGCGTTCCTATCATTTGCCCCTTATGGCTCTAGCGTAGCGGAACTTGTTCCAGGAACAAAGACCGATTCGGACAGCCTGGAACGGCAATACTTGAGTAATGTCAACTTTCCATTTACAACCATAGCCGAAAGCGATCAACCGTTCACCTATACCTTAATTGGTGTGAATCAGGTATCGCCGGAAGAATTGGTTATAGAGTTTCAAGGAACCGCTGATTTCCTTGCCGTCAATAAGAAGTTCACCGTGTACAATAACCCTTACTATACGATTGACTTGCAGGTAAACGTAGAAAATTCCTCCGAGCAACCGGTTCCCATTAAGATGACTGTTGGAGATTATACCCCCACCGAGAAGGGCCCTAGCTTGGTCTATCAGTTCGATGGTAAGGCAGCAAGCGACCTCCTAGCACCTGAATCTTATTCATCGTTCGATGGCGTCGGGCTTATGGACAAGACCACCGTTTTCTTCCTCAAGACAGGCAGTAACATCGGAGTGACTCCGTTCATGACTCGTCAGCAATCGGGAAACAAGCGATTCGGTGCTGAACTCACCGCGAAACCAGGAACCACAAGCTATTTCTTCTCCCTGTACGGGGGCCGCAGGCAGTACCTTCTTATGGAGAACTCCGGCCTGGGAACGCTCGATGATCCAGGTACAGCTGCACGCTTGATCATCCCAGTTGTGCAGTTTTTAAACCTTCTCTATCGCTATACTGGAAACTATGGGTGGGCAATTCTTCTATTTACGCTCATAACACGCGTAGTCTTGTTTCCTCTAATGCGCAGGCAGTACCACTCTATGGCAAAAATGCAGAAGTTGCAGCCAAAGATGAAGAAAATACAAGAGCGGTTCAAGGATGACCGTCAGATCATGCAGCAAAAACTGATGGAAATGTACAAGAAGGAAGGAGTAAACCCAATGGGAGGATGCCTTCCGTTGTTCATTCAGCTGCCGATCCTTATACTGCTATGGAAAGCCATCCTCTACTGCTCTCCATTCATACGTCTATCGCCAGGTTTCTTATGGATACCTGACCTCAGCATGCGGGATCCGTATTTCATTCTAGTAATTCTGACTACTATTGTGATGATCTTGCAGCAGAAAATGATGACCCCGATGACAGCTGGCGACGCTAAAGGAAGCCAGAAATATATGGGTTACATCATGCCCATCTTTATGGCCGTATTCCTGTACAACTTCCCAGCCGGGTTATGGTTCTACTATTTCTTGACGACCATCTTCCAAGTTGTCCAGCAGTATTTCGTCAATTGGGAAATGGCTAAAGCTGAGGCTACAAGCGGCGGAACGGGCGCAGCTGTCGATGACAGCTATTATGAAGGTAGCGAAGAAATAGATAAGATACAGGAAGATACAGTTGACAACCCAACAGGTAGAGAAGGTAAGTAAGGAAATTGAATACTTATTGAGAGAGCTCCTAAAGATCCTGGAGGAAGAAGAGGTAGCCTTCGCTATTGAAGGAGACCCCATGGAGGAGCTGTACGTCAATTTGACGGGGAACCTCTTTTCACTCCCAGAAGAGAGGACTATCCTCAATGCCCTGGAGCACCTGGTGCAGATAGCCGTTAATCGCAAGACCGGGATCGATTGCGCAATTATACTCGACGTAAACGGGGCGGTGAAAAAGAGGCGCGCGGAACTTATCAAGTTTGCGCTCAGCGCCGCTGAATCCGTCCGCCGAGAACGTAAGCGAATACGGCTTAACCCAATGCCGCCCCGTGAAAGGCGAACAATCCATATTACGCTCACCAACTTCCCTGGGGTTAAGACTTACAGCATTGGGGATGGCGATGAGCGTCGTGTAGTTATCGAACCAGAAGACGCATGATGTCCGAGTCAGTATCTGGCGATACAGTAGCTGCCATCTCAACCCCCATCGGAGAAGGGGGAATCGGGATTGTTCGTCTAAGTGGACCGGGTTCCCTCAGTGTAGTATCAAGCTTGTTTCACTCCCCACGCGGAATAAACATCAAAACAGCACCAACGCACACTGTCCATTACGGGCACATCATCGCCAATGGCCAAAAGATTGACGAAGTATTGGTAACGGTGATGCTCGCCCCGCGGACATACACCCGCGAAGATGTAGTAGAGATAAATTGCCATGGCGGCATTGTTGCTGTGCGAATGGTCCTAGACGCAGTACTTGATTTGGGGGTAAGGCTTGCTGAGAGAGGTGAATTCACCAAACGGGCTTTCCTAAATGGGCGCATATCCCTGGATCAGGCTGCTGCTGTTCTAAACATTGTAAGTGCTAAGTCGAAGCTTGGCTTGGAAGTGGCGGTTGACCAACTAGCAGGCAGATTCTCGGGAGAGATTGCGCGTATACGCCAGCAGATTGCTCTTCTGTTGGCAACGGTTGAGGTAGAAATAGACTACCCCGACGAGGACCTTGAGCAACCGGATATCCTTGACAACGTGCACCAGCTCATCGACAAAGTTAGTAATTTGCTTAAAGCCGCCGAGCAGGGGCGCGTTTTACGTGAAGGATTAACTATAAGTATCATCGGTCGACCGAATGTAGGAAAGTCTACCTTGTTAAACGCCCTTCTTTCCGAGAAAAGGGCTATTGTAACTTCAATACCTGGAACAACCCGCGATACCATCGAGGAAATTGCGGTGATCGGTGGCGTACCAGTACGTCTAATTGATACAGCGGGAATTCGCACGCCAGGTGATCCCGTTGAGGTGGAAGGAGTACGTCGATCAAAGGAGGCGGTAAAGAGAGCCGACCTTGTCCTTTTGGTTATTGATCGAAGCAGTGAGCTAACCGCGGAGGATTTTGCACTTCTGAATAGTGATTGGGATCGACCAATATTTGTCCTTCTAAACAAGTCAGATCTACCTATCGTAATAGATAAAGCTACAATCAAATCTCAAGTTTCCAGGTATCCTGTTTGTGAAATCTCGGCAGAGACAACAACAGGAATTGAAAAACTCAGACAAGAGATCATTTCACGCCTCATGAATGGAGGAATCGAGGGAAGAAACTCCGCGCTTCTTCTCAGTGCCTGGGAAAGAAACTTACTGATAAGAATGAACCAATCACTTAAACAAGCTAGCGGGGTTATCCAGAGAGGTTACTCTCCCGACATGGTTTCTGAGGAGCTACGACTAGCACATAAAATCTCAGGAGAGCTTCAAGGCATTGATACTGACGAAGAGGTCCTAGACGAGCTTTTTCGCCATTTCTGCGTAGGCAAGTAACAGCTCTATAAGTATAAAAACTAGTCACAACTAACCAAATCAGATATGTTGGCCTGTACGGTCCCTTTCCAGTCGTCGAAGCTAGCGCGAAAAACGACGCAGGCTGGACCCTGCTCGAACACCTGGACATAGGGGGCCATGCGAAACGCTATAAACGGCAAAGAAAAACCGTCCTGCACCACTCTTCCCTTAATATGTTGATGTCCCGAACCGACGAAGGTTATATCTTCAAATGTGCTGCTTTTCATAAGGAAGACCGGTGATAGATTTCCTGGACCGTATGGAGACAGAGAGCGAAGGTTAGTGTAAAGACGAAGATCAATCTCACGCGCAGTTAGCTCAGCGTCTATAATCCCCGTTCCACAGTTTGATTGGATAGGCTGCTGCGCTGCATAAGTAAGAAGGCGCTGACGAAGTACCGGCACGTTCTCGCTTGCTAAGGAGAATCCGGCTGCCATCTTGTGCCCCCCATACCTAATCAATAGGTCAGAGTGCGCATCGAGGCAGTGAGCCATATCGAACCCATCAACGCTACGACACGACCCACGGCTTACTCTCAAGCCCTCAGAGATAACTATTGCGGGTACATGATAACGCTCGGCGAGGCTAGATGCGGCAAGGCCCAGAATGCCCTCGTTCCAGTGCTCACCAGTCAGAATGATAATCCCATCATCGCTGGGACTAGTCCCGTTACCTGCCAGCTGCTCTTCTGCCTGCCCAATCAGGTCACGCTGAGCTATCTCACGATCGCGGTTGTAATCAAGGAGAATCTCCGTTAGGTACTCAGCCCGTTTCTTATCATTTGTGGTCAGTAATAAGAAGGCAACTTTGGGGTCGCCGGCACGGTTTGCCGCGTTTAGCTTTGGGGCGATGAAGTACCCAATGTCACGCGCATTGATTGTTTTCACCTTCACTGACAAACGCCTTGCCAAGACCTGCAAACCAAGTGATGAGCCCTTGCCTTGCGAGATTAGAGAGAACCCTTTTCTTACCAAGGCCCTATTCTCGATCTCCGGTCCGTCAGCAAGAGGAACTAGGTCGGCAATGGTGCCTAACGCCACCATGTCCAGCAACTGATAGGGCATAGAAAGACCAAGACGCTCATGAAGCGCACAGACTAGTTTGAAGGCAACCCCTACTCCAGCTAGATGGGGATTAGGGTAAGAATCACCCTCTCGATGGGCATCAATCACCGCAACCGCTGGTGGAATGTCTTGGGTTGGAATGTGGTGATCGGTAACTATGGTATCAATACCAGCATCGTTCAGTATACCTATCTCCATGACGTTGGAGATTCCACAATCCACTGTTATCACAAGGTTGAATTTTTCCTCAATTGAACGCTGAATGAACCTCTTGGAAATCCCATGGCCATTATCACGATCACCAACTTCTACCTTTATCCTCCCGGAAGGAAACAAAGGAAGAAGCGCCTGATACAAAACAGCCGCGCCTGTCAATCCATCCGCATCAAAATCCCCGTGAATATAAATCTTCTCGTCGTGCTCTATTGACAGCATCAAGCGGGCCACAGCATCATCCATTCCCCGAAGCAAGAATGGAGAATGGAAACAATCTATATCAGGATCAATTAACCTTTGCCAAAGATTACCTCCTCTCCTAGCAAGGAGCGAGGCAAATGGCCGTGCACAAGATAGAGAAGTTGCTATTTGGTTAACCAAGCTCTCTTCCGGGGGAGGAGAGATCTCCCAGGCTCTTCCCCCTCGGATGAGGGACTTCATCGGTGCTTCTTAGCCCTGGAGGCCTTTAGAGTCCACGCGTATAGAATTGGATTAGCAATATACATAGAAGAATATGTGCCTATAATCACTCCAATTAAGAGGGCAACAGAGAACCCTCTGAGCACTGACCCACCAAACAAGAACAGTATTATCACCGGGATGAAGGTAGTCAATGAAGTGTTCAGTGTTCGAGAGAGGGACTGGTTTACACTCTTGTTGATGACATCAAAAGAGGATGCCTTTCGCTCCAGCTTCATGTTCTCGCGGATGCGATCAAAGATGACTATCGTATCGTTCAAAGAGTATCCGATAATGGTAAGAAATGCGGCAATTGTGGGGAGATTAATCTCGATCTGGAAGAGCGCAAATATTCCAAGCGCAATCGAGACATCATGAATCAACGCAACAACAGCCCCCACAGCATAGCGGAGCCGGAACCGCCAGGATACATAAACCAGGATTACAACAAAGGCTAGCAAAATTGCCTGCCACCCCTTCTCGGTGAGCTCCTTACTCACCTGTTGACCGATAGAGCGGCGGCTAATCTCAACCACTGCAAATTCGTCCTCCAGGTTGCTTTCAATGCTGTTTATCGTGTCCTGATTCTCTTCCACATCCAGCTTAGTCGTAATCACCTTACGATTCTTACCAGTTACATCCTGTATCAAGCTCTTGGAGAGATCAGTAGCGCTGGGGAGCGAAGCAAGTACACCGCGAATGTCCGCCGCGCTAACAAAATCCTCAAATTCGACGGTGAACTCCGTCCCTCCGGTAAAATCAATCCCCGGGTTCAGGCCTCGTATCGCAGGTATAAGCAATAGCCAACTAATCAAAACCAAGACTATTGATATAGGCACGAAGTACTTGGCTTTCCCGAGGAAGTCAAAATGATGCATGCTTTCTGCCTCCTCTAGAGGGACTCAACCTTCTTTGTCCACCGAGCCTTAATTCGACTTGCCTTGTTCTTGTGGATTGTATTATGGCGGGCAGCCTTGTCCGCTGCCTGAGCAAGGTTGGGAAGCAAAGCTCTAGCCGCTTCTTTGTCCTGGGAAGCTACATGCACACGGATCTGTCTAATAACGCCTTTAAGAGCTAGTCTTCGCGCATTATTAAGCCGCCAGCGCTTGTTATTCTGTCGCATACGCTTTTCAGCTGAACGAATATTAGGAATTTCTATCACCTCTGACACTTAAATCATTGTTATTGTCAAAAACAAGCAATGCAAAATTCTAGCGGATGGCCTGCGCGGATGCAAGCCAAATTATGGATATACTAACAAATATAGCTCGGTCACGGCTCAATCAACACCTTTCATTTTCATCGACGCAGGGCCAATGACCAAGCCACGCAAACGTGACATTTATCACCGCTACAAAGAGGTACCTCGTGCTAACCGTTACTAGAAAAGGAATATCGCCGATCAATAGTCTCTAGGCCAACGCTTGTCAAGTGGGATCAATCGGTCTAGGATAGATGGCGGAAATATCGTCGCATTTTTGATGAGGGGGCTCATGGAATTTATTGTAAAACGTGATGGTCGAGTTGTCCCGTTCAACAATACAAAGATAACTACAGCTATCTGGAAGGCAATGTGTGAGGTTGGTGACGGCGACGAGGTCGAGGCTAAACGCCTCTGCGATCTAGTTGTCGGCATACTGGAGGAACGCTTTCCGGTTGATTACCCCACTGTAGAAGAAATCCAAGATACTGTTGAAGAAACTCTGATCGAGGCCGGCTATGTCCGCACGGCCAAAAGCTACATCCTATACAGAAAACAACATTCGGATCTCCGTCAATTGGGTGGCCTGATGCAGGAGATTCCCCTGGTTGATGATTACTTGAACGATCGTGATTGGCGGGGACGCGAGAATAGCAACATGAGCTTCTCACTTCAGGGGCTGAACACTCACATCACTGAACATATAATCAGCCGTTACTGGCTTACTAAGATCTACCCTCAACAGGTGCGTGAGACTCATGATAGGGGAGATTTTCACCTTCATGATCTCGGTACCCTTGGAGCATACTGTGTGGGGTGGGATCTAGAAGATCTTCTCAAGCGGGGTTTCCGCGGAGTTCGCGGTAAAGTAGAATCGCGCCCAGCAAAGCATTTTCGAGTTGCGCTGTTGCAGGTAGTTAACTTTATGTACACCTTACAGGGTGAATCAGCCGGGGCACAAGCATTTTCCAACCTAGATACATATCTTGCGCCATTCATCCACTATGACCACCTCAGCTACTTACAAGTTAAGCAAAATTTGCAGGAGTTCGCATACAACATGAATGTTCCAACTCGAGTCGGTTTCCAGACACCCTTCACAAACGTAACCCTGGATCTAGAGGTTCCCAAGTACATGAAGGACGACCATGTAATAATCGGGGGAGTCTTGCGGGAGTCGGTGTATGGGGATCATCAGCACGAGATGGACATATTCAATAGGGCGTTCGCCGAGGTGATGACAGAAGGGGATATGCGCTCAAGGCCGTTCACCTTCCCGATTCCAACCTACAACATAACTAAACAATTTAACTGGGCTAATGAGAATTTAGCTTCTGTGTGGGATATGACCGCCAAATACGGAATCCCTTATTTTTCGAACTTCATCAACTCGGATATGAATCCTGAGGATGCGCGTTCAATGTGTTGTCGGCTGCGAATAGACAATCGCGAGCTCAAAAAACGTGGCGGCGGTCTATTTGGAGCAAATCCTCTTACAGGTTCGATTGGTGTCGTTACTATCAACCTTCCTCGTCTAGGATATCTTGCGCACGATGAGGATGACTTCCTTTACAGACTGGGGGGTCTGATGGAGCTAGCAAAGAAATCGCTGGCCATTAAGAGGAAAACCCTAGAGAACTTGACTGAGCGTAACCTTTATCCCTACTCACGCTTCTACCTGCAGTCAATTAAGGATACAGAAGGTGGTTATTGGAAAAACCACTTCTCAACAATAGGCATTATCGGTATGAACGAAGCGATTTTGAACCTATTTGGGACATCAATTGCTGATCTGGAGGGGCGTGACTTTGCCGCCCGCGTACTTGATTTCATGCGTAATCGCCTGGCTGACTTCCAGGAAGAAACAGGAGAAATCTTCAATTTGGAAGCTACACCCGCAGAAGGAGCGAGCTATCGCTTGGCCAGGCGCGATCTGGAACGTTACCCCGATATCCGCATCTACAACATGGAGCATTATGGTGGCGAAATACCCTACTACACCAATTCCTCTCATCTTCCCGTCGGGCTTACTGAGGACATGTTTGAAGCGCTTACCCTTCAGGACCCACTACAAACCCGCTACACTGGTGGCACGGTATTTCATGGCTTCCTCGGAGAGAGCAATCCAACGCCGGAGGCGGCAAAACGACTGGTGAGAAAGATAGCAGAGAATTTCCACTTGCCGTATTACACCCTCACCCCCACTTTCTCTATCTGCCCGAAGCATGGTTACATTCCAGGAGAACACCACTACTGCCCCAAGTGTGACGAAGAACTTATAGAAACCTTCGCCAACCGTGCAGCACAAAGCGACCAAAAAGAAGGAGGCATCAAGATTGAACTACAAAGAAGACAGAGATGGTAACCTAGTTCTTGAGGATGGAACCGTCATCCCGGCGGACAAACGTCAAAAAGCAGAGGTCTATTCGCGGGTTGTGGGATACCTGAGGCCAGTAGAACAATGGAACGACGGTAAGCAAGCAGAGTTTGCTGACCGGAGAACCTATTCCAACAAATCAGCGGTGCCAACGTAGAAGACCCATGGATGGCTGTTAAAAGCTAAACATGGACTATCTTTGGTCAGGCGCTGAGCCTTTTACGCCACTATCAAGAGAAAATTGATAAAGAAGAGCTTTATTGACGGGTTTTCTGCACGCACAGATCGACCAGATGTGTACTAACTAACTATGACTGAGATGTACATGGGTTGGCCTGCCATAAGTGGACAAAGGCATTGGTAGTAAGAACATAGCGCCTTACTTTCTCAAATGTGTTAAACTATGAAGATAGCTCAGTTGCTTCCGATAACTCTAATCGATTATCCGGACAAAGTTGCCGCACTAGCTTACACCGCAGGCTGTAATTTTCGTTGTCCTTTTTGCCACAATTCCGAGCTCGTACTACCAGAGAAGATTCGCTCGATGGAGCCAATACCGGAAGACGATATTCTAAGGTTTCTAGGAGAGCGGGGGCGTTTTCTCGATGCGCTTTCCATCACAGGTGGAGAACCCACCCTACATGAGGATCTTCCCTGCTTCATAGAACGGGTCAAGGAGCTTGGATTACTCGTAAAGCTTGACAGCAACGGTTCGCGCCCCGAGGTTCTAAAGAATCTATTTGATAACCATTTGATTGACTATATAGCAATGGATGTAAAGGGGCCGGCAGAGCGATACTCGGAACTTTCGGGCGCAAAGGTTGATATGGATGCGATAAGTCAGTCGATCGAGTTGATCATAGAAAGAGCTCCCGATTATGAGTTGCGAACTACTATAGCTCCTACCATCACCGCTGAAGACATCGAACAAACAGTGAACCTGGTAAAGGGAAGTAAGCGTTACTTTATGCAGGCCTTTGTGGTTCCCAAAGGGAAAGACTTGGTCGATCCGAGCTGGAACAAAAAGAAAGCGCTATCAAGAGCCGATCTCAATGACATATGGAAAAGAGTCCAAGGCAATTTTCCCTATGGGGGGGTAAGGTAACTCAGAACGAATGGGTATTGAGCTCCCCATTTCTAGGTATTGATGAGAGAGCACATTATCGGCTAGACTTACCGGCGTACTTCTTTGACGTCACTAAACCGAGGTAGAACTTAGCCAACATGAGATGAACTTCAAGATAGCAACATACAACGCAAACTCAATTCGCAGTCGCATCGCAAACGTTCAGAACTGGCTTTCCCGCGAGCGGCCGGATGCATTGTGCATTCAGGAAACCAAGGTGCAAGATCAAGACTTCCCCCAGCAAGCATTCGCTGAGGTCGGGTACCACGTTACCTACCGGGGCCAGAAGGCTTACGCCGGAGTAGCAATAGCAACCTTGGATGAGCCGCAAGATGTGGCATTCGGCCTCGATAGCGAGCCCCGCGATGAAGCAAGGTTGATCAAAGCGCAAGTGCACGAAATAACAATCGTTAATACCTATGTACCGCAAGGAAGATCTGTTGATTCAGAGATGTTCTCCTACAAGTTGGAATGGTACGCCCGCTTCCAAGACTACGTCCAGCCATTGTTAGCTGCGCACAAATCGGTAATATGGTGTGGAGACTTGAACGTGGCTCCACAGGAGATCGATGTGCACGATCCAAAACGCCTTGCAAATCATGTTGACTTCCATCCTAAGGTAAGAGAGGCATTATCCAGAGTGACCAAAGATAGACTGGTGGATGTTTTCCGTGTACATCATACCGATGAGCCGGGACACTACACATTTTGGGATTATAGGGTACGCGGGGCGCTCCAGCGCAACTTGGGTTGGCGTGTGGACCACATATTCGCCACCCCTTCACTTGCAGAAAAATCCGTTAACTCCTGGATCGACCGACAGGCCCGCGCAGTGGAGAAACCATCCGACCATACTTTTCTTGTTGCACAGTTTGATATTTAGATGAATCGGAGCCTGTACTGCCAAAGAGAAATTCAGCTTAAGCACATTAACCTAACCCTGACAATTCTCTTACCCTTTCCATATTCTTGCGGGCTATCGCACGTGCTTTGTCTGCACCCTGCTCCAGGATCTTATCGACCTCTCCCGATGCTTCTAGCTCGGCTCTCTTCCGTTGAATTGGCCGAAGAACAGCCATCAAATTCTCAAATACAGCATCCTTTAGGCGAGAGTACATAAGCTTTCCGGCGGCGAATTCGGACTTCAATTCAGATAAGGCTGGGGTGTTACCGGCTATCTCTGTAGACACATCTAGGATCTCGAACAATGTCGCAACACCCGGTGACATATCCTCTCCAACAGTAAGTCCGGTGTCAGTCACTGCTGATCTCACCTTCTTCCTAATCGATTTCTCGTCCTCCATAACACCTATGTAGTGAGCCTCGCCAGCGCTCTTGCTCATCTTGACTGTTGGGTCAGCAAGAGACATGATGCGGGCCCCTTTTCCTACTATCGGTTCTGGCTGGGGGAAGAACTCCCCAAAACGAGAATTGAACCTTCTAGCAATACGCCGGGAAAGCTCTAGGTGCTGCACCTGGTCTTCTCCAACAGGCACCCCTTCTGCACGATACAACAAGATATCCGCCGCCTGTAAGATGGGGTAAGTAAAAAGACCAGCAGATACAAACTTCCTGCCCGCCGCCTTATCCTTGAACTGGGTCATGCGAGTAAGGTCACCGTACGCGGTCACGCAGCCAAGGATCCATGCAAGCTCAGCGTGTTCTGGTACGTAGGACTGGACAAACAGAATTGAGCGCTCGGGGTCAATTCCGCACGCCATCAAATCAAGCGCCATGTCACGCGATGCTTGACTCAGCATCTTGGGATCAATCTCAACGGTAATCGCATGATAATCTACTATGCAGTAAACACATTGGTGTTCATCTTGTAACGAAGCCCAATTACGAAGTGCGCCAAAGTAGTTTCCAATATGGGGCGTTCCCGTTGGCTGAATCCCAGAAAAGATGCGCGTCACCTTTCGTGCCTCCTCAATACTAACAACATAAGAGCCCAGGAAATCAGCTCTTATTGAGAGCTATTTTGTGGAGTATAACGATCGAGGTTTGTTTATCGCAAGGGATTGCCCTTGATCAATTTGCTCTGACTAGCGTATTATACCTCTGGAGGGTGGATGACAGAAATTTCTGGCACGCTAAGCTCGATCGCTCTAGATTCAACCTGCAACAAAGTAGGCCAGCTCACAAGCGCCAGTTACAAACGCAAACTTCTCAGATTGGCTGCATTGTATGAACTTTCCTTCCTCAGTGCTTCTTTCACGACAACATTTTTCTATAAGTACAACAAATACGCTGTCATGGTCAAAGCAATACGCTTTCGGGGGCAATATGTACTCAAATAACGATCCAATATTTGCTAGCCAATCGCAACGTTTACATAAAGCTAAGCAGTTGGTAGCAGTAGGGGTTACCATCACGGATCCAGAGCACACCTACATCGAACCTGCTGTTAAGGTAGGCGCTGGCACAGCGATCCTTCCCGGGACACACCTGTGTGGAGACACGGTAATCGGCTCCCGCTGCACAATCGGGCCGGATTGTTACATAGAAGATTCCAAAATAGAAGACGATTGTACCGTGCGATATTCAGTCATCGAAAAAGCCTTGGTGCGTAGGGGAACGACGATAGGCCCTTACGCGCACTTGAGGCCAAAGGCGGACGTTGGCCCTGAGGCGCGCATTGGAAATTTCGTCGAGGTAAAGGCGTCTCGCATTCGCCTGGGGGCAAAAGTGGGTCATTTGAGCTACATAGGCGATGCAGATGTAGGAGAGTACTCAAACATTGGTGCAGGAACGATCACCTGTAATTACGATGGAAAACACAAGCACCATACCAAAATCGGAAAACACGCATTTATAGGAAGCAACACATCTCTGGTTGCTCCTGTAAATATAGGCAGCGATGCAGTAATCGGGGCTGGATCAACCATAACAGAGGATGTGCCAGACGGGAACCTGGCCCTAGGAAGAGCGCGTCAAGCAAACAAGCAGAGGAAAGATCAAAGGGAGGGAAAAGCTCAATGATTGGAAAAGAGCTTAAACTCGTATGCGGAAATGCAAATCACCAATTAGCCGATGAAATCTCCTGGGCACTAGGCATCGATCTGTGCAAGGCCTCAATCAATCGATTCAGTGATGGGGAGGTGCGGGTAAGGATCCACGAAACAGTTCGCGGTGCTGACGTTTTCATCATCCAACCGACTTGCCCTCCGGTCAATGACCATCTAATGGAGCTTTTGATTATGATCGATGCGCTACGAAGAGCATCGGCACGTAAGGTGATAGCAGTCATACCTTACTATGGCTACGCGCGGCAAGATCGTAAGCACACAGGCCGGGTCCCAATCACCGCGCGCTTGGTAGCTAACCTCGTCGAAGTTGCTGGCGCAGATCGCGTACTCACCATGGATCTCCACGCTGGCCAGATCCAAGGATTCTTCAACATTCCAGTGGATAACCTTCAATCTGATCCGATCTTCGCCAACTACTACAAGGAGCATGACGCAGACGGAAACAAGACTGTCATAGTCTCGCCCGATGCAGGAGGAACCGTGCGGGCAAGGCTTCTTGCAGAGCGCCTAGACTTTCCCATAGCTATTCTAGAAAAGCGCCGTTCTGCGGATGGATGCCAAGTACAGGTAGTGAATGTGATAGGGGACGTGTCAGGCAAAAGGGCAATTCTCGTAGATGACATCGTCTCCTCAGGGGCAACGCTCATCTTAGCGACTAACGCGCTCTTAGAGCATGGTGCACAACAGGTACATGCATACTGCACCCATGGTGTTTTCTCCGGAAACGCGCTGGAAGCGTTGGCGCAATCACCCTTGAAAAAGGTCGTGATTACCAATACTATTTGGCAGGAACAAGCTGAAAAAAGTGCTATTGTAGAATATATCCCCGTGGGAGAGCATTTAGCTAAGACCGTCCGTCGGATTTTCGAAAACAAGTCGGTTAGTAACCTTTTCCCACATTATTAGAACTGTAGGAGTGGAAATGTCCGTAACACTAAATACCAAGTTGCGACCAGCAGGAAAGCCAAACGCCCTGCGTCGACAAGGGCTGATACCAGCAATTGTCTACGGTCCAACTATGGAGAATATCCCGATCGTCATACAACGGCGAAACTTGCATACTCTCTTCTCCAAGATCACCCGTAGCTCTCTTATCGAATTGTCAATAGATGAAAACGATCACAAGCAACTGCTAGGTGTTTTTCTGAAGAGGGTCCAATACAATTCGATAACTGATGAGCCAATCCATGTTGATTTCTACCATCCGGATCCAGATGTCCCTCTGAAGCTGTACGTGCCGGTGAAGATCATTGGCGAAGCCCCTGGACTCAAGCTTGGCGGCTTCTTAAACGTCCTTTTTAATGCAGTACGCGTATATGGCTACGCGAAAGATATTCCCATTATCATAACAATTGACGTGAGTGGGCTCGATATCGGGGACACAATTCGGGTAAGTGACGTTGATTTTGGAAAGGTTACTCCTTTTCTTTCACCTGAACGCACTATAGTTGCGCTGAGCGCGCCGAGAGGCATGGAGGCAGAAGAGGAAAAGGAAGAAGAGGAGGTTCTGGAGACCGTAGCTGCGGAAACCGATGTCTCTTCTGAGGAAGTCGAAAGCGAGAGCTGAGCTCAGAGGGGGATGATTGAAGGCGGTCTTCGGACTGGGAAATCCTGGACTGGAATACGCGCTTAGCAGACACAATGTGGGATTTGACGTCATCGACCTTTATAGGAAGAGGCATCTCCCACAAACTAAAGGGCGCTTGATCGACTCGGCTCTTATTTACAAGAGCCGAGAGCTTTTTCTTGTCAAGCCAATGACGTACATGAACAACAGCGGTGCAGCTATAAGAGCAACCATCGATCGCTTGAATATATCCCGGGAAGACATGTTGGTCATTTACGATGATCTAGACATTCCCTTAGGAAAACTGAAGATTCTAAGAAGCGGAGGGCCAGGATCCCACAAGGGAATGCTATCTGTAATCTTAGCTATGGACAGCGAACTGATACCACGGTTGCGTATCGGTATCGGCCATGGCGAGCGACCGCAAGCTCAGGTGGATTATGTCCTAGGGAGATTCACAAAGAGAGAGTGGAAAGCTATCTACTCCGTACTAGAACGAAGCGTGGAGGCCGTGGAGGCATTTCGTAGCCAAGATATTGACGCCTTAATGACCAGATTCAACAGGCGCCTGGGGTTGTGAACTATAAAGACAGGACTATACTCTAAGATTGTGAGGAAAGCGTTTTTGATGCCAGGAGGAATTAAAGATGTACGACCGATTCTCACGTGAATCGATGGAAATCATTGCTCTCTCCCAGGAGGAGGCAGGCGAATGGAGCCACAGTTATGTGGGGACAGAACACCTGCTCCTTGCCTTCCTGCGTAGGAAAGACAGCAACGTATTCCGCTTTCTCACCACACATGGAGTTACCTACGAGAAGGTAGCTGCCCTGCTTGAATCGGAGAAGGGCAGGGGAAAAGTGCGGCTTTCCGCTGACGATTTGGAGCCTACTCCCCGATTGAAGCGCGTTATGAAGATCAGTTTTGAGGAAGCACGACGCGCCGGGCTGAACACCATACGGCCGGAGCATTTGCTGATGGGAATGTTACGTGAGGGAGAGGGTACTGGAGCAGCTATCCTACTTCATTTAGGAATCGATCTAAGTAAAACGAGAGCATATTTTCTTCCCTCTGCAGGAGTAGGGATGGCGTTAAGATCAACTCGACGGCCGCAGCAGGAAACCAAGAGCGATTTATCCAACTTTGGACGCAATCTGATCGAGGAGGCCGAATCAGGACGCCTTGATCCTGTAATTGGGCGTGACAGCGAGATGGAACGGATTGTTCAAATACTGACACGTCGCAAGAAGAACAACCCCGCCTTGATCGGGGAATCAGGGGTGGGGAAGACTGCCATTGTTGAAGGGTTAGCGCAAAAGATCGTGGAGGGGGATGTGCCTATCCTCTTGCGATCCAAAGAGATTATCGAGCTTGATATGGCCTCGATCGTGGCAGGAACAAAGTACCGCGGGGAATTTGAGCAGCGATTGAAGGCTTTGATTAACCAAGTGATAGAATCAGATAACATAATATTGTTTATAGACGAACTGCAAACTGTGGTTGGAGCAGGAGGAGCAGAAGGGGCAATAGATGCTTCATCAATTCTCAAGCCTCCTTTGGCCTCCGGGGCAATTCAGTGTATCGGCACAGCAACCCTAGAAGAGTACCGTAAGTCAGTGGAAAAAGATCCAGCGCTGAAACGTCGATTCAAGACCATCCTGGTGGAAGAGCCCTCAGTAGAGGAAACGGTCCGAATCATGAAGGGGCTACGCCCCCACTATGAACGCCATCACGGGGTAAAGATCACTGATGATGCCCTACACCAAGCAGCGCGCCTCTCTGATCGATATGTAACAGATCAGTTTCTTCCTGATAAGGCCATTGATCTAATCGACGAGACCGCTGCTAGAATTAAGCTCCAGAGCACCTTGCTGCCGGATGAAGTACGAGAACTAATAAGCGAAATGGACAGAATCGATGAGGAAGAACATGAAGCGGTTGCAGCGCAGGATTACGAAGCAGCGGCACAATTACGCGACCGAAAGGGTGAACTGCAGCAGCAAATTGAGAATTCAGACAACGGCCAAAGCCTGGCAAAGGATCTACAAGCCACTGGAGAAGACGTGGCACAAGTTGTTTCCATGTGGACAGGAATTCCCATTGGTCATGTTCAAGAGGAAGAGACGACACGTCTAGTACACATGGAGAAGAAGATTCACGACCGGCTCATCGGTCAGGAAGATGCTGTTAAGGCAACTTCTCGGTCAATTAGGCGAGCTTACGCTGGGGTAAAGAACCCACGTCGCCCCGTGGGTGTATTCATGTTCCTGGGCCCAACAGGAGTGGGAAAGACGGAGCTCTCCAAGACCTTAGCCGAGTTTCTGTTTGGGGATGAAGATGCGCTGATCAGGGTTGACATGTCCGAGTACATGGAACGATTTTCGGTGTCACGTCTTACTGGCGCCCCTCCAGGTTACGTCGGCTACGAAGAGGCTGGCGAGTTAACCGAGAAGGTAAGACATCGGCCCTATTCTGTTATCCTATTCGACGAAATTGAGAAAGCACATCGCGACGTGTTTAACATCCTTCTCCAGGTTATGGAGGACGGGATCTTGACCGATTCCCAAGGACGCCGCGTTGACTTCCGGAACTCAGTCCTCATAATGACCTCCAACGTTGGAAGTGAGATGATTACCGACCGCGGTACGCTTGGCTTCAGCGATGAAGAAGTTGATTCCGAAGAATCCTATAAAGAGATGAAGGAACGTGTGATCAGTGAGGTGCGCAAAGTCTTCCGTCCGGAATTCCTCAATCGGCTCGACGATGTTATTGTGTTCCACCAACTGACGCGCGAGCAGGTGCTGGAGATTGCTAATCTAATGCTGGACGAGCTTAAGGCTCGCCTTAAGGAAGAACACGAGATCACGCTCACCCTAGATGAATCAGCAAACGAGCTGCTGATTGAGCAAGGCTACGATTCCAAGTATGGGGCACGACCAATGCGACGAGCGATTGAGCGATTGATGGAAAACCCTATTTCCGAGCTTATTCTGAATCGCTCCTTCGAGCGTGGGGCAAAGATGACGGCCTCAGCAGACGGTGAGGAGATGCGCTTCACACGGAGCAAATAGCATGCAGTACCGCTGTAGTCAATGTGGCTATCAGTCGGTGAAGTGGTTAGGGCGCTGCCCTAATTGTGGTAAGTGGGATACTTTTGTCGCCAATGAAGATGAGAGAGCCTCCGACAGCTCCTGGATAGGCGAGGAAGTCCTTCCCATAAGCCAGATCGATCTCAAGAAAGTCAAGCGGCTGGAATGCGGCATGAGCGAGGTTGATCGCCTCCTGGGTGGAGGACTAGTTCCTGGAGGAGTGATACTGTTTGGTGGGGAGCCTGGAATAGGCAAATCAACCTTGCTGCTTCAGATAGCAAAGGGTTTCGCCCAAAATCACGGGGATGTGCTGTACGTCTCCGGCGAGGAATCCGCCGCCCAGATAAAGCTTCGCGCAACCCGCTTGGAAGTTTCAAGCGACCATATATATGTGCTTTCTGAACAGCGACTTCACCGTATTGCTGCAGCAGTCAAGAAGATAGATCCAATACTTCTGATAATCGATTCCATCCAAACCACTTTATCCGACAGCGTACCGGGAGAATCTGGAAGCGTTCGCCAAATGCGTGAAACAAGTGCCGAACTTACCCGTCTCACAAAGGGCCGAAATATGGCAACCTTCTTGATTGGCCACATAACTAAAGAGGGGGCATTTGCTGGGCCAAAGACCGTGGAACACCTTGTTGACGTAGCGATATACCTGGAAGGTAACCGGGGCGAAGATGTGAGAATCCTAAGGTCTGTAAAGAACCGCTTTGGGGGCACGGACGAGGTGGTCGTCTTCCAGATGCAAGCAGGAGGGCTGAAAACAATAGCTGATCCATCTCGCTTCTTCCTGGCTGACCATCAGGAGAACCCTGGACCAGGTACGGTTATCGTTCCTATTCTAGAGGGGACAAGGCCGATCATGGTGGAACTGCAGGCACTGGTTTCACCAACAGGCGGGTATGGGGTGCCCCAGCGTCGGTGCAGTGGCTTGGACTACAATCGCATTCTCTTGCTGTTAGCTGTAGTCGAACGACAGCTAGGAGTGAACACCTCTGGCGCGGATGTCTATCTCAGTCTCGCTGGAGGGCTAGAGACACGCGAGCGTGGGACTGACCTGGGGGTAACAGCGGCTATTGTATCCAGCTTGCGCAACAAGCCCATTCCAGGACAATCAGCAATTGTGGGGGAGGTCGGACTAACCGGAGAGGTTCGGGGAGTGAAGAGATTGCGCGAGAGAATCAATGAAGCAGGTAAACTCGGATACAAGCGGATATTGGTGCCTGGCAAAGCGGTTTCTAGGACGCGGACCAAGATTGAAGTGATAGCGGTTGAGACAATCGGGCAAGCGATCAACGTGCTTGGCCTAAGCTAAAGGCCAATGTCTGGTTATCAGGAAAGATCAGAAGGATGTCAAGAATAGCAAGATCACAAATCGATTCGAGGAGGCGACATGGCCGATTCGCGTATGGACAAGCTAAACAAGGCCGCAACCGCTCTTGAGAAGAGACTTGACCAGAAACCTGAGGTTGCAATGGTGTTGGGTTCTGGCCTCTCACAGGCATTTGGCATCCCTGGTGAAGGGGTGACGATCGCCTGGAACGAGATACCAGGATTTCCACTTCCTACAGTCGCCGGACATGCTGGGCAGTTCTGGGCCGGGCAAGTGAAGAATAAGCAGCTGCTATTACAACGAGGACGAATCCACTACTATGAAGGCTACCCAATCGATGACGTTGTATTCGCAACACGTTTGTTCTTTCTATTAGGAATAAAAACGCTGATCGTCACCAACGCCTCTGGTGCCATAAACAAGGAGTTTGCCGCTGGCGACCTAGTGTTAATCAGTGACCACATCAACATGCTTGGCGTAAACCCGTTGCGCGGCACAAATCTAGACCAGCTTGGACCAAGATTTCCAGACATGTCTGCAGCCTACTCCCAACGTTTGCGCGTCTTAGCCAGGCAAGAAGCAGAATCACAGGGAATTGCAATCAAGGAAGGCGTTTATCTGGCAACGCCCGGACCATCCTACGAATCTCCAGCAGAGATCAGAGCATTTCGCATGCTGGGCGCTGATCTAGTTGGAATGTCCACCGTCCCTGAAGTGATTGCCGCTCGCCATGCTGGGATCGAAGTACTAGGTGTATCTTGTGCTACCAATCTAGCTGCTGGCGTCGACCCCAAGGCTACACTTTCACATGCCGAGGTAATCGAGACAACTAAACGTGTTGGTGAGGTGATGCGAACGTTGCTGCTGGGCATCATCGATCGTTTGTAATAACCCATAACATCAGCTCGGCTACTAGAACATACATAAAACTACAGGCAAAGCCACACAACAAGTAAGGGAAAAGTAGAGACTTCATTAGCCTTGTATCCATTTGGGCTAGTTGTATAATCTCCCCGCGTCTAGGGGCAAGCTAGCCTTGCCCCTTGCTCACGCAAATAGTCTTTAAGCTCTTAGGAGGTTGCAGCTATGGTTGATACCCCAACCCAAAATCCATTTGAGATAGCCCAGAAGCAGCTTAGAAAATCTGCAGAGGCACTCAACCTGGACCCACAGATAACCGCTGTTCTCATGGAGCCCCTTCGTACCTTTGAGATGCGCTTGCCTGTGCGCATGGATGATGGTTCAGTTAAGGTGTTTCATGGCTTTCGTGTTCAGTACAACGACGCACGCGGTCCAACAAAGGGAGGAATTCGATTCCATCCCAATGAGACCATTGATACTGTAAAAGCACTTGCTGCCTGGATGACATGGAAGTGCGCTGTTGTAGATATTCCTCTGGGAGGGGCGAAAGGGGGCATTGTCGTCGACCCTTCGACTTTATCAAAAGGGGAGAAAGAGCGACTATGTCGCGCGTGGATGGGACAGATGTGGAGAAACCTTGGAAATCGTGTAGACATACCAGCCCCAGATGTTGGAACAACGCCCGAAATGATGAGCTGGATGATGGACGAGTACAGCAACCGGATTGGCGAATACACGCCAGGAGTAATCACCGGCAAACCCGTGGGCGGAGGTGGGTCTCTGGGGCGCACAGCAGCTACGGGCTTTGGAGTGATCATTACCGTTCGAGAAGCGCTTAAGGTGCTGGGGATAGATCCAAAAAAATCAACGGCGGCAATTCAAGGATTCGGAAACGTTGCTCAGTATGCTGCCCTGAACTTCTCTCAAATGCTTGGTGGCAAAGTGGTTTGCGTTTCCTGTTGGGACCGCCAGGATCGGAAAGCATACACATTCACCAATGATAACGGCATCGACGTAAAATACCTGCAATCGATAACCGATCAGTATGGTACAATTGATAAGAAACAGGCAGAATCTGCTGGATATACCATTGAGGACGGAGACGCATGGTACAGCAAAGACGTAACGGTCTTGATCCCGGCAGCCCTAGAAAACGCGATCTTGCCAAAGGTTGCTGAAGCAATAAAGCCAAGCGTTAAGATCCTTGCTGAAGCAGCCAATGGGCCAACCCTTCCTGAATCCGAGCCGATTCTTGCCAAGAAGGGTATCTACGTGATTCCCGATTTCCTGTGTAACGCCGGTGGAGTAACTTGTTCCTACTTCGAGGGAGTTCAAAACGACATGAATTTTTACTGGACCGAGGAAGAAGTAAACGAGAAATTAGACCAGAAGATGAAAGATGCCTTCTACGGTGTCCACAACATGGCCCAATCTGCGGGGGTAGATAACCGCATAGCTGCTTACATGATCGCTGTACAGCGAGTGGCTACAGCTATGCGCATGCGGGGTTGGGTGTAGATAAACTTCAAATTGGCGGAAAATAGCGCGCGGGCCTTGTGAAGGTGAAGGCCCGCTTTTCTTTCATTCTGCACATATTCACAGCAATGACTGACAAAACGTCAACTTGGAATCCGGGTCTTGTTTTCTGCGTATTGCAAAAGGTGATTTGCCATCGTCACCAGGGCTAGATATATCAACCCAACAACTAGAAATGCGTCAAAGAAACGAAAGGTCTTATAGGCGATCAGTCGCCCTTGACCGGTAAGATCAATAACCGTAACCAGATAGGCAAGCGAAGAATACTTTATTAGGTATGTAATCTCATTGGAGCAGCCTGGAATGGCACGTCGGATCATCTGAGGCAGGATTATTGAAATAATTGTCCGAAGCCTTCCCATCCCAAGTGAACGCGCTGCTTCCGTCTGCCCTTCATGAACCGATAGAAGAGCCCCCCGCAAGTACTCCGAATGATAGGCCCCGCTGCACAGCCCAAATCCGATTACGGCCGCAGCAACAGGGTTGAAGACTATCCCAACATGGGGTAGGCCGTAATAGATGATAAAAAGCTGCAGAAGCAGAGGGGTCCCGCGAAAGACTATCTGATAAACGTAGGCAGAAAATGAAAGAACAGGCCCTCCGTAGGCACGTAACAACGCTATTGATATACCTATCAGAATTCCTAGTGGTACAGCACATGTTATTAACTGTAGCGTTACAGTAAGCCCTGCAATAAGCTGGGGATAGAAATCAATGATTATGCTCATTGCATCCTTGTCCTGCTATGACCGCTCAAGCCAGGAATACGAATCGAGTGCTCTGCTAACCAAAACAGAAGTACTCCGCCGTAGGTTAGAAAAAGATAGATAGCTCCTGCAGAAAGATAGATAGGAAGTACAGCGTGAGTCCGCAAGGCGATGAACTTGCTAGTTGTTAACAACTCCATTACACCAACCGCAAATGCCAAAGCCGTATCCTTCAGAAGCACCGAATATTCATTGGCCAAGCCAGGTAGAGAGAAGTAGGCTGCTTGCGGAATGACAATCGACCATATTGCCTGGTATTTAGTCATCCCTAATGATCGCGCTCCATCCAGTTGACCTTTGGAGACTGCAAGTATTGCTCCCCGATAAACCTGTGATTGGTAAGCCGCGCTCCTAAGCCCAAGAGCCAGGAAAACAGTTGTAAGCGGTGACAGATGCACTCCAGTAAATCCTCCCACCCCGAAGTAGAAAAGAAACAGAAGCACAAGAGCGGGAAAGCCACGAAATACTCTGTCAAATACCACAAGGGAAAAGCGAGACCAGCGTGGTCCGTAAACATAGGCCAATGCCAGAGAAAACCCCAAAACTAGCCCAATCCCCAGACACACGCTGACTAGCAGCATCGTAGTCTGTGCTCCTCTGAACAACAAAGGCAAGGCTTCCCTAATTAGCTGCATCGATGGAAGTTAGGGGCAGGATGAAAAAGCGTCCTGCCCCTTTCAGTAAAAGAATTTTACTGCCCAACTAACCACTTGTTAACTAGGCGTTCCCAATCCGGACTTGCCTGTAAGCGTTTCAGCCCTTCGTTAAGCAGGGCTAGAAGCTCTGTATCTCCCTTTCTCACAGCATATCCGTAGATCTCGCCCGTATCTATCGTCCCCACAATCGCGGCATCGCGACCAGCTATAGCTGCTTCCACGGTCGGCCTATCGATCACGGTAGCGTCAACGCGGCCAATAAGGAGGTCCTCGATTGCTAGTAGGAAGTTATCGTACAGCTTCAGCTTTATATCAACCCCTTCGTTGATCAAGTTCTCCTCTAGCCATTCTTGAGCAGTAGTTGCACGCTGTACCCCAATGGTATTTCCAGAAGCTACAGCCGAGAAGATGTTAAACTCTGGGGCAAGTGAACCATCCTCTTGTCTTACTTTGCGCACCGCAACCGCGAGGTCAATCTCCCAATAGGATTCAGTAAAATCGACCTGTTCTTGCCTTTCAGGAGTAATCGTCATCCCCGAGGCGATCAAATCGATATTTCCCAACTTAAGCGTGGGAATGATCGCGTCCCAATCGATTGGCACAATTGTTACATCAAAGCCCATTTCACTAGCGATCCACTTGATTACCTCCACATCAAATCCAGTTGGTTTTCCATCCTTATCGATGTAGGAAAAGGGAGCAAAAGCTGCATCTATCCCATCAACATAAGCTGGCTTATCAGTGCCAAGTGAAACATAGAATGTGCCCATCACTAAACTACACGCAACTACAACTAACAGCAACCGCTTGAAATTCATAACTTTCTCCTTAAAGTAAATTTAATTCATGTCCTAGCCTAGTTAAGCTGGAACACCAAAGAATTGAAACATAAGCTAAAAAGGGTTTAGTTTAGTTGGCCCGGTGAGGGCCGTGATGGGCGTGGAAGTGGAAAATACTTGATATGCAGGTACATACAGCTTGTCTGTTCTGACTGATCGTCGGCACGACGACCACCTCCACAAATTTTGATTTCCTACTCTACCGGAGAAGAAGGCCTTTGTCAAGCCGTGTGTATTGCCTCACGAAGAATCTACACGAAACGGTGTCGTTGCCTCATTTAAGAATGTAGACGAAATAGGGGTTCACCCTGTGGAATACTCTCTCGACGACCTATCCCACAGGGTAGAGCTATGGTATCTCTTAAGCAGTTTTTTCAGCCAAGCAAGGAGATACCAATGGGACTAACGATAACTCACAAACAAGCAGTCAAAAACAGATAAGCGACAAGTACAACAAGGAAACTGTAAAGGAAAAGGAAGAGATCCTAAACCCACTCATGGAGCTTAGCGAATACAACACTTTCCAGTAGCGCATAATTTGGGATCGCAGTATAGCGTCTGATCTGGATGCTACTGACTTGCCAGCAAGCTGTGCAAAGAAATTGGCCCATTAATTGAGAAATGAAGTATGCGTCCCCGGATTATTCAAACCTCCATCAGCAGAAACCAAGAACGCCTCAACCGTCCAGTCCCGGCCATTACGTTGCTTCCAGACTGTCCCTCGATACTGCATTTCAATCAGAGGCCTAAGTTCTGCTGGGCAATCTTCAGCGGCACGCAACTGCTGTCGACTGACTCCCGGCATGTAGATCACCGGCAATGTTTCTTTCTCCCAATTTAGTTCAGGGAAGTTCCGCTGACGAACCGCGGGGTCAATAACCGTGCGTAGCCATATTGCCGGGCCCTGCTTCTTCTCTGGAGCATACTCACCAAGAGTCAGGAGCTGAGGCATGAACTGGCGAAGAAGCGCAACAACCGGCTTCCATTGCTCTGCAGGGTCTGCCCACAGGACCGCTGCAGGGGGGGACTGCATCAGATGCATTGAAGCTGGATGCTCTTGCAAGAGATGCCTGGATCACCTCAAGGAGTGTCGTACTCATTTGTCAAACGCCTCCAACAACTGACGCGGAAGTATCCGGAACACAACGGAGTGCCGAATCGTTCCAGATACTTCCCAATCGTGTTTTTGCTTCATGACGCTCATATTTGCTGAACATCCCTATCAAGCTGCTGATTACAATCGCCACAACTTGCCGCGTTAATCCGGTGTTCAAGTTCCCGCAGCTTAGCAATGATGTCCTCCCAAGAAGGTCCATTACCGAAGATCATTTCCCGCATGAGCCTGTAGTCTGCACGAAGGGTGTTAGCTCTCGCTTCAGTAGGCACAAGATGGATTCCTCCTGGAACTGCTGTCTCGTACTGAGCCCATCCGGAACTGAAGAACAATCGCTTGTGCGCCACGACACGCGCCAGAAGCTCCAGATCTCCTAATGCTTCCTTCCCGATATCCTGAGACGCCAGCTGATAGAGGTCATAGTAATGTCGCGACAAGCCTTCGCCGCTCGGCTTGTCTGGTGGGCGGTGATACTCAGCATGCAGAAGCGTTACCTTCTCCCAGAAGGTACGCCGCGCATCCAGGACGTGAACCTGACACGAGTCTACCTTGAACACATTCGAGAATGCCTCGGCAGCGTAGGGCCGGATTATCCTCTCTTGAGCTGGCCAGTCATCTGAACGTGCCCCCATTTCCAGTCGGATCGCGGGACGCATGCCCTTGGGAAGGCGGTCGGACAATTCGCTGTGCGGATAGGAAAAGATGATTGTCTGTGGATCCTCCGCGTCGAGTTTCACACTCCAATCAGTGGTTCCGAGTATAGACGTGAAATCACGATGCATCTCCGGCACAAACTGGTCACGGATTGCCGTCTTGCTTGCCTCGACCAGAGCGCTGATTCGTCGCCGTGCCTCCTTGCCACTGATTCCCAACTCTTCGGGGTCGCGTTCGTCCGTGAACCCAAGATCATGTCGACTCAGCGATAAGTCAACGTCCTCCGAGAATCGCTCGATGGCAGCATAAGCCTTCGAAAGAGAAGTGCCTCCCTTGAATATCAGGTGAGGACGGAGACGTAGCACATCGTAGATGCGATGCAGCGTCCAGCACACCCAGAAATCCTTCTCGATGATTGCCGGCGATCGCTCTGGGCGAAGTTTCGCGGCTGTTTGCCGAAATAGGTTGACACGCTCTATCGATGATGCTTGGGCAATATTATCCATCAGTAGTATGAATCCTTCCCGACAATTTCCTTGATTACCGGCTGCATCCAGCCAACAGCATGGTGCAGATTGCGCTTGAGTTCGTCCTTCTTCTTCCGGGAAAGAGTCGACTGCAATCGGTGGACAACCTCGGGACGCACGCCATCGCGACCGATGTACCGCAAAGCCTGCAGAACCAACGGAGCCGTACGGCCGCTGACATCCATCGTCTTTGGCCCTCGGTTGAGGAGCTTCACGGTATACGGGCCTAGCTTAAGAGTCTGGGTTCGTCCATTGGTGTAATAGACGATCTTTGCAGGGACCTGTGTCGAAAGGCCTAGTAGGTTGGCAGCACGTGTTCCGGATGGAACTACCTTCAAGCCGTTGTTCTTCGCCCATGCGCGGATTAGCTCATCGGGCGACGGTGTCAGAGGTTGGTTAAGCAATTTGCTCATCTTCGGTACGTCGTACAACCCACGCTCGATTCGCCGAATCTCTCCCATTCGTGCCAAACGCGACAGCGATTGGTCGACAGCTGCTCGACTCCCCAAATCAAGGAAGTCCCGCGTTGGGACAGGCCCGTGTCGAGCACGCAGCCTAGAAAGGATCTTTCTAGCGATAGAATGTTTCGTATTCATGATCACCTATTGTCAGAAATATCGATCGTTATTTCTGACATAATACTATCTTCTCTGCCCATTATCAATACCGTTCTCTTTCGCTTCCTCTCGAGCTTAGCGGATACAACCCTTTCCAGTAGCGCAGAATTTCGGAACGCGGTATAGCATCTGACTCGGAGGCTACTGACTTGCCAACAAGCTGTGCAAAGAACTTGTCTCATAACTTGTGAAATAGGGTATGAGTCCCGGGATTATTAAAGGACGTCCAGCAAAAATAGCTTACTTGACTCAGGGCGCGCTTTCACAGATGTCAGCTGATTTTAAACGGCAAGGGACTGGCTCGGGTGAGCGCTAGCGAAGCTGTGCCTGTCCCTGAATCGCTTTTCCTCTCTCGGAAACACCTGCAAGACAAAGAAACGCTGCTGGCAAACCAACGCGACGAGCAAGCTGCTGACGCTACAACAGACTGCAAGCAGCTTTTGGGTGCTCTTTGTGCCGACCGGCACTATGGCTGTATGAGAAAAGAACAACTAAAACTTAATGCAATGTTTGCCGCCCAGGGCATTCATTTAACGCCGGGTTACGCATGAAGATTGTCTGATAAATTGAGAAATGAGGTATGCGTCCCCGGATTAGATAAATTGAGAAATGAGGTATGCGTCCCCGGATTAATACTCAAAGCACACCGGCATAATTACTCTCAGCATTGGCACCAAAACACCACAAATCAAGACGCGACCGCGGATACGTGTAGCACTAAAACACCGTATAGATATTTAAAAACCCAATCTACTTTTCAAATGGATTAGCACACTTGAGCACATCAGATATGCTATAGCCTAGTATCTTCCTCTAGTTTCTGCCCGTTATTAGCAGTACAGTGAGTGAGAGGTGATGGATTATGACGAGACAGTTGCTTATCGCACTGGTTGTTCTAGTCTCATTGGTGATTACTGTTAATGCAGTAATGGCAGAGGAAGTGACTTGGAGACAAATGGCAGATGCCCCTGTAAGCGGGGGTTACGGAGAAGGCCTTGTCACAACCGGGGATAGTATCTACCTGATCAAATGCCTATATGCAAGCAGTGCTCCCGAGTTTTACCGATATGACCCAAGGGCTGATACTTGGCACACGGAATCAGTCATTGGTTTGCAACAGGGAGCATTCCGGAATGGTACAGCGCTTGCCTGGGATGGAAGCCGCTACATCTATGCACTTGGTGGAGCCCGCTACAGCGATCATAATCGATGTTCATTCTTCCGCTACGACACCTTACAGAATTCTTGGTGTCCTTTACGCAACACGCAATACGCTCAGGGCGCCGGAAATGCTCTAACTTGGTCCGGGTATGATGAGAAGCTCTACGCATTCGTCGGTAGTAATTCGCATAACCAAGGCCAGACCTACTTCCTTAGATACGATCCAAAGGATTCTTCATGGTCATTATTGCCAGGTGCATGGGCATATACCGAGGATGGTGCGTCACTTGCCTGGACTGGTGGACAGTATGTTTACGCTCTGCGAGGTGAGGCAGATGAGACATCCCCCAGTGGCGATTTCTCACGGTTTGACATATCAACCGAGAGGTGGGAAACACTTGAACCAATCCCAGCAACTAGTGGCGTTGGAGATGGCGGGTCACTTCTGTGGCTTGGTAACTGGCAAGATCAAAAACGGGATATGCTCTACGCATTGCCAGGCGGTTCTGCGTTAGAAGAACCTGGTTGCGAGTTCTATTCATATTGCATGAACACAGCAACCTGGACGCGGAAATCTGACATCCCCTGTCCAGTTGGCTATTACGTTGGAAACCGTCTTGCATATGCAGACGGCAGCATCTACTACTGGCAAGGTTCCCCAACAACCGAGAAGTGGCGATGCAGTGGAGATAGCTTTTATGCAGCCAGAACACAGGCCACGTCAGAAGACACTTGTACAATCTGCCTGGAAAGACTCAACAACGCAACCATTGATGATTTTCTGGCTGTCCACATGATAGGTGAGGTAAAAGCGAAATCGCTAGTAGAGGCCCAGCCTTTTGAGGTTCCTAGATGCACTAAAGCAAACATTGACAGCTTACTTGACAGCGTACCAGGGATTGGTGAGATACTAAAGCAAAGAATCACCGAGCATTTCTGCCCTGAGTTGTATCAAGACTAGACCCGCCGCGTGATTCAAGAAAGCTGAAGTCTCAATCAACAAGTTGCGCGTACCGAATCTAGAGGGCCAAGGGAGCGCACGGGTTGAGTTTCTGTGGATGATTCAGCTCAGAATCCCCTCTCGATTAAACGCTGTCTGTCTTATGAAATACACAATATAACAGTCAACTCAGCCGACTTACCGCCATCATTATCAAACAGAAAACCAGGGCGGTATTCAGAGCCAACTGGTACTCCTCCAAGCCCTATAACGCCACGAGCCACACCGCCGCCAAGTGGGCATTCTACTCAACACCGGCATACCCGTCTTCTGCACAAAACACAATCGGATACCCGAATGCTTGAGCCTCACAAGCGGTTCAACAGCACCCCGAAGGCTAGCGCCAAAAGGCTTGTCGCTAAAGCTAGAAGCGTGAGTGCTCTGATCCATCGTTGCAGGGCTAGATTCGAACTGTTGGCATAGGCAGCAAACATGTCTCGAAGTAGCTCTCCAAGCCCATTTGCCCGCTGGCGGATGAGTTCAGCGGAAGCACGGACTTTCTTGTCCGCGCTGTCGATCTCGTCACCAACGTACTCAAGGACATCAAAGCCGTACGCAATTTCACGTGCCGAAGCGTCGCCCGTCGTGAGATTTCTAGAATGGAGCGAGCCGGCAAAGATAGACACATAGTCAGTCTTGCACCGGTTTCTGATCTCATCAGCCGCCTGTATGTCCGCCAGGCGCTCTGCCAGCTCCTCTGCTCGATCGTGCAGAAAGAGCTTCCGGTAGTTGCGTGCTATCTGTCTTGGGCTCCTCCCGAGGCTGGCGCTGTACTCGTCAGCAGTGGATCTGTAGAACGGTAGCTCTCTTAACCTGGTAGCAAGATCGAGCAGTTGTCTCAGATAGCCGTAGCGCAGCACGATGTTCATCACGCTCTTCGGTATATGCACATCCTGGCTTGTGTCTGGGTATTCCAAAGGGTGCTCACCGATTGCCAACATGCGGAAAGCTGGCACTCCGTAGCCAATACCGTGCATAAGGACAACGTCCACAAGGTGATGAGGCTGAGGCACTGTCTGTTTGGCGCCTAGCCACTGCTTGATGGAGGCTGCATAGTCTTCTAGGCTCCGGAAATGCACCGAAAAAGCTTCCTCAGGCTCGATGTACAGCACGGAGGAAAAGCCAGTCTCGAAGTCCGTCGCGGTCCGAATCCGCTCGCCAGTGCACTCAGGGAAGATCGCTTCAAGAAGCTCATCCTGGTGATGCCGAGACTCTATCCTGTCCATCTTCGCGAGTTCATGTACTGCCTCCGGCCGCAGCCGGGCAATCGCTTTCCATACTAGGTACTCGTTTTCGCTGTAAACATCCAGGTATGTACCATTGGCTCTTGTCTCCCAGAACTCTGGGAGGGTACGCTTGCATGGGAAGATGGTGTGCATACGTCCTGCAAAGCCGTGGTACCTGTACTCCACCTCGTAGATCACCTCGTCCAACGAGGCACCTGTGGCCACCATGATCCAGGTAGGATGAGCGAGTTCCGAGATTGGGGATTCAGACTCAACGGTATGCTTGACGACAAACGGGATCTTTGCACGGTCAGTCCGCCACATGTCTATCCCGATGAGATAAGCAGACTTGATCTGGATCACTTTGACACTCCTCTCTGGCCTGGAGGACACCGCAGTGCACGAATCCCTAAGGGAGCTATGCGGTTGAAATCTTGCTTCAGTTTACAGACTTGGGTCTCCTAAGCCAACCCCCGACTGTGGCGGGATCTCCTCCTGGCTGATGTAATTCATCGGCCTTGTGTACACCAGCGTCGAATGCCTGCACCTGTTCGCGTAGTACTCGATTTGCTGGTCGATGACTAGTTGCAGCTCCCAGATGCTCGCCGCCTCCAGCAACAGGCTTTCTTTCTCTCCCATGAATCGGCCGAGTAATCATGGTAACCCGGATAATCCTGTCCCACAAATTCAATTCCCTTCGCACTAGTCGATTTCAAGCTGCCCATTTGGTGCAGCGACTATATACCTACTCGAAACTCGCAAAGAACCTCCTTATGAATGCAAGCCAGCTCCACAAGAAAGTTTTACGATTGTCTGGCAGGTGAATTTGACTCAGGCAAAAGCTGCGTAACTAAAACTTGAAGTGCGAACTCCATCATTCTAAATTGCGTTTGGGGTATGCTTGCCTAGGATACTCCTTTCTGTTTTATTCCGTAGAAACCAAGCAGAGATTCAGTGAAGCGTGATCTCAATTGCTACCCTCAATCTGCAGGTGGTTAAGTAACTGGAACAGCGTGCGCACATACCCAGGAAACGAAGCTAAACATGCGAGCACCGTTAGCTTGTCAGTCTCGACAGTTGTGAAGTGCCCTGCCTCATTGCGGCTTCTTCTAATGAGCTGAAAAGTTCCCCAAAAATCGCCTTCCAGCTTATCTTGGAGATCTTCAGGGATTCCAGGCTTCTGAACGCGCTTCCAGAGAGCATCAAATCTCGTCCTCAAGTTGCGATTGTTGAGTTTCTTCAACGCCTTTTGTCTCTCGTCTTCATCCAATAACTCAACGTGAACATCCTTTAGGATCTGCAGGCTTCTCTCTGCAGCAACTCCCAACATGACAACGGCTGCTTGGAGGTTGTTCCGATGAAAGCAGTCAAGCGCTTCTTTCACATACTGCAACAGCATTTCGTCTGGCTCACCGCCCATCGAATCTCGCAGGTTGGTTAGATACCCGTCGATGTCATGGGGAAGCACGCGCTCTTGCGCTACGCACTTGCGTCCGTACTCCGTCAGCCGGGCGCCATAGAACAGACCTTCGACCCCCTTGCCCACTGGTGAGATTACACCCTGTAGAGCAAGCTCCCAGACGATTTCTTTGAAGGCACTTTCCTCATCACCGCTCAATTTATAAGGGGGCGGTTTCCTAGTTTCGACATATGTCCTGACGTCGGAGTACGCCTTCGCTGGGCTGTTCTTGTAGGCTGCGAAGACGTGTCTACGGATCTCATCCTTGGTTAGCTTCATCTATACGCTCCTCTTGGTCCGATTATTAACACTACAGCTACAGCCCTCACTCGCTGTCAGCAAAGTGTCAACAAGGGAATGGTTCATCCGGCCAGAGGGCCGTCATCAGCGTGTGCCGCAAGATCGCGTAGCATATCAGCAAATGAACTCCATCGGTCTCGCTTCAATCCGAAGTCGCTCTGATTGACACGGATGAAGCGCCACTTCTGGCCAGTGGATTCTGTGACCATCTCACACCAGTGTTCCATGGCCCCGTCTTTGACATTGGTGTCTTCCCAGATCCGGCCCTTGGTTTCGATGATCCAATGAATTTTTTCGCCATCAACCGTCTGCACCGCGACGAAATCGGGGTAGTAGAAGCCGATGGCGCCGCTCGGTTTGAGATAGTCGATCTTGAAGGCGACGCCGCTCTCGCTCTCCGTCGTTCCAAGGGATGCGAAGCGAACTACATCGCTGAGGTCGTCAAGGAACTGAGCGAACTGCCTCTCGTAGTTATTGTACGTGGCGACGTAGTTGAAGATCGTCTTCTCACATTCAAGCGGGGGCAGATTGCGTCGCCAGGTAAAGGTCTTGGCGTCAGACAACTTGATACCTTTCCGCTCGAACTCGATAGGTTTCATCTCGGTGGTCAGTTCGCCGATGTGCTCGGCCAAGAGCTTTGCGATCGCGTTCTGGGTGATGACGCTTCGAAGGTGGTCGCGGATGCGCTCCTCATCGAGATCGACCGTCTTACCGAAGCAGCGTTCGTGCAGGTATTGCCTCACGAGAGGGTAGAGCCGATCGAAAATACCGGAGAGGTTGGCCTCGCGCATGACCTTATTGCAGATGGACGCGATAATATCCTGAGCAAGCGGTAGTGGACCTGTGCCAATGTCTGCTTGGTGAACCTCAGTTTCCGTGGTGGCGAACTCCATCTTGAGGTGGATTCGGATTGGCTCATTGAGGATGTTCTCTTGGTCATAGATTGGGCCAAGAGCAGAAGGATCGAAGTCTTCGATTCGCGTGTAATTCCGAAGGTAGATGGGTTTGGTCTGAGGAAAGGCAATGTCGAAGCCGGATTTGCTGTAAACGGGAAAGATCTTCACCGACATGGCTGGAGGCGTCGAGGTAGTCTTGATGCCGACGCCTTCCTTCTCAAGCTCGCGGACGATATCTTCGAATCGCTTGGTCCCGATGACCTCTAGAGTCTGCGTTCGATCGGGTCCGATTCCTTGCATGAGCCGTAAACCACGCCCGATGGCCTGTTCTGGAAGGATGTTTGATTCTGCACTGAATGGGCGCAGCCCAAGGGTAACGGTGACGTTCTTGACGTCCCAGCCCTCCCGGAGCATTAACACACTGACAATTATCTTGACCTTGTTTCCAGCCGTATCGATGTCGCGGGCCGCCTTTCGGGCCGTCTCCAGGTCTCCTTTACGGACGTCGCCGTCCTTGTCGGTGTGAATCACAAGGACTTCGCTCTTCTTCAGCCCGATCTCCTCCGTATCGACTAGCCACTGTCCGATGGCGTCTGCGAACACATTCTTCTCGGCCATGATGAATAGAACAGGCTTCTGGCCCAGGGGTTTGTATGCGTCATAGTGAACTTGCCACCGCGCCAAAGCAGCCAACAACCAATCCTGATAAGCCTCCACAACGCTCTCCTTGGTGATATCCTTCGGGTCGTCTCGGTTCACGCGGTGAACAATTAAGGGTGCCTTGACGATCCGGTCCTCGACGGCCTGCGCCAGCGGATAATCGCAGAGGATCCACGGGAAATACGTTCCGTTCTGATCCTTCGGCGTTGCCGAGAAGTCCAGCCAGTGGGCGAGGCCGGTTGGAAGATGCGCGTGAATCTCCATGAGCGACTTGTGCCATTCAAGGTCTTGGTCGTGAACGTGATGGGCCTCATCGTTGATCACACAGAGGTCCGGGCACGACTTGATCCGGTCGATGGCCGGGCGCTGATGCGACGCGAGATCCTTTACCGGAGCACGCCCAAGGATACGATCGATCGGATTGACCGGCTTCCACTCCGCCGACCGCGAAGCGTAGATCTGCTGGATGTTCGTGACGAAGAGCGTACCCGACGGATCGTACTCGTTGGGGTCGTCGCGAAGGATCACCTTCATGTTCCATCGGGACTTCCACTCCGGCGGGATCAACGGCAGCCGACGGAAGATGCGATTGCTCGCGAAGTCCTTCTCCAGACGCTGGTAGACGATCACGTTGGGGGCCAGGACAAGGAAGTTCGTCGCGAGTTCCGAGCCCTTCTTGAGCTTGCGGTGGAAGTAGGACCAGACGATGGCCATAGCCATGACGACCGTCTTCCCCGATCCGGTCGCCATCTTGAACGCGTACCGTCTGAGGTCTATTGCCGGGAGATCCTGTGTCTGTTCGCTCTCCACCTCCGGGATGTAGCGAAGAAGCCGACGCGTTCCGTCCATTGCGGTCTCGATCCTGAGGTCATCACCTTCCAGGCGACGTTGCGAACCATCGGGGTACACGACCTCTCCGTATGCGCGAATCAGATCCAGGATGTCGCGATTGCCCTCAACTTCTGTGAGGTAGATGAGCGTTTCGATGGCCTCGCGTTGTCCGTAGTAGTAACGCCACACCTTGCCGTCGATCTCGTGATCCTCATCGAACCAGAACGTCAGCAGGCGATGCGTTACCGTCGATACACCCGGGTAGTCGGCATTGCGCCAGGCAGGGACGGCTTCTCGCAGGCGGTTCACCAGGATGAGGCGACTGGGGCGCCGGCCTTCGACGACCTCGAACTCCTCCTTCTTGCCAGGCTTCTTGCGGAGAAACCGATCCGGCTCGAGAAACGCGGAATGGTCTGGGATCTCAGGAAGGTCTTTGTCGTAGGAGACGACGGCTTCCGTCATGACTACACCTCCACCGGGAAGACCTGCGACGTGTCGTTGCCAAAGATGTCAACGACCTTGATCATCACGTTGACCGTGTTGTGCTCCTCGTACGTGTGCGGATCGGCCACGAGCGGCAGTGACCTGTCCCTCCTCGTCCGATAGGCGACCCAGCCCTGCATGAAGGTGTCGCTCCGGAAGTCCCAGTCGATGGCCCAGTAGTCCACGTAGTCCGACCATTTCGTGATCTTCTCGCGGACATCTTCCGGTATGAGGTCGGCATAGGGGAAGGCGAAATCGGTCAATTCGATCTGGATCTCCCTCTCCCCGAGCTTCTTGATGCTGACCTCGACGTGCGCCAATTCGAAGAACCGCACGTCTCCCTTGTCAACGGCTTGCTGTTCCATCACTTCCCGCGGGATCGTCAGGAGCAGAAGCTTGATGCCGCGACGCTTGGCTTCCTGGACGATGTAAGGAGACATCCCCATCTCCCACTCCCATCCCAAGACATGGAGTTCGTGCTGCTTGACCTGCTGGCACTCGTCGATGCAGGCGTTGACCTCGTCGATCGTGACCGGCGCATCGACTGCGCCCACATGAACCATCGCTCGGCCCTTCTTGCCATGGAGATGCTGTGTACCGGAAAGCGGCTGCGCATCGTAGAGCTTCAGGATGAACGCCAAGTACTCAAAGACCGTCAGCTGCTCGTCGCTCCTCTTGTCACCGAACGTCACGCCCGCCCAGTACCTGCGTTCGTACTTGCCGAGGTTCAACACCTCGAATGGCTGACAGTCCTCAATGCCAAGCAGTCGCTTTCGTGCGACATGTAGGGCCCACCTTCCTAAGTCACAGCCAATCCAGCGGCGATCGAGTTTCTCGGCAACGGCAACCGCCGTTCCTGAACCGCAGAAGAAGTCGGCGACTAGGTCCCTAGGATTCGATGCAGCCTCGATTACGCGAGAGAGAAGCCTTTCCGGTTTCTGCGTCGGGTAGTCGAGTCTTTCCGCTTGCGGGGAGTGCATCATATCTGGTATGTCCGACCAGACGTCCCCCACAAGCTGCTTCTCAATCACCCTGCTGCCGCGCCTCTCAAGGGGATACTTGACCCTGATCCCTCCGGAGCGAGTCCTGTAGATGCGGTTTTCAGCTTCCAATCTCGCAACGCTGTCATCAGTGTAGTCCCCGCGCGGGCTTGTCTTAAAGGGGGTTCCGTCCTCTTCGAGCCTGATGTGAGACGGCAATGCGTCAATGCTGTACTCAATGTCTGAGTAGACGCGGTTGTAGGTAGGGGCTCCCTTCGAGAATACCAGGAGCATGTCGTGATTGCGAGGGAATTGCCCTGATATGGCCTTAGCTCCGCGTCCACCGTACGACCACACGATGTCATTGCGATGTGCCTCCGCTCCGAAAACCTCTTCCAGCAACGAGAATGCGCGATGCACGTGCCTGTAGTCGATGTGCAAGTAGAGAGTCCCACGCTCTGAGAGAAGCTCTCTCATCAGATACAAGCGCGGAAGCAGCATGTCAAGGTACGCGGGGGTTCCCCGCCCCCAGGTATCTCGGTATGCCTTCTCTTCAAGTGCCGACTGTTCTTTGTATACCTGCCCAATGTCCTCACCGACATCCGTTGTGAAAGAGAAGTCTGCGCCTGTCGCGAACGGTGGATCGATGTAGATGAGATCGATCTTCCCCGCGAACTTCTCCAGAAGCGATCCCATCACGAGCAGGTTGTCTCCCCAGATAAGCTTGTTCTTCCAACCTTCTTCGAAGGTGTCGCCCTCTTTCCCTTCGTACACGTCGAAGAGGCTCATCGTCCCGGGTTTCTTCGCCGTCTCGCGCGACGCCCGGCTCTCGTTGACGGTCTCGATCACCTGGAACGGAAGGTGCACGCGCGGGACTTCCTTCAGCGAGCCGTCGTCGTTGTACTTCCCCGGCCAGACCAGCTCAACCTTATTTACATCTATCTTTGCCACCATCACCCTCCATTCGCTCATCCATCGAGCATGATACAGTCTTCAAGCCCCTAACTGCGAAGTCGCCGCTGTTGCTTTGCTTGCTATCCCCAAATGGTTCTCCATCGTCACATCACGTCACATGGAATCATGTGACGTCTCGTGACCTGGCGCGCCCGCACAGTGTATTCCCAGCCTTCCGCCCTGCCGTCATATCCCGTCCTATGAATCCGTATTACTCCTCATGACTCACCGCACTGCCCTGAAGCCGGATCGTCCCTTCGCCCTCACAAAAGGGCCGTAGGTCGCACTCCCGGCAAACGTGAACTTCAGGTTTCCTACGAACTGCATACTGCCCCGAGAGTATCTGCGACACCACGGAGTCGAAGTACGCTCCGGCGCGATCGACATCCTCCGGCTTGTAGTCGAATTCCATGAGTGCCTGTTCTCTCGTCGGTTCGCCTGTCCAGTATAGCAGAAGATGATCCGGCTTCCTCCCGTGCCGCTGTTCCAGTATATGCCCGTAGATACAGAGCTGTTTGTAGTAGCCATCCAGACGCGCCTTGTCGGCAACGGGCTTGGGCTGGGACTTGAAGTCCAACAAGTTCAATCTGCCGTCTGGGCTCAGGAGAAGATCGACCCGTCCTGTCAAGATATACTCGTCCTTCTCCACGGAGACATCAACTTCGGTATCGATGATGGAAGCGAACGTGTCTTCATTCTGCTGAAGGTACGTGATTACTTGTCGAAGAGCCGTCTCCTTCTGCTTCGGTCCGATCGGGCGAAGCCCTCGATTCAAAAGAGCCAAGTAGTTGGACTCGAATCTCTCCACCACGCCTGCCTCGTTGAGTGGCGAGCCGTCCAAGGCCCGCCGGTGGATGTCTTCGATCGTCTCATGGACGACAGCACCAAACAGCACCTCGGCTGTGCGTGCCGGAATAAACCCATAGTCACGGAAGAACTGGTACTGCCGTGGACACGTCTCAAACACCTTCACATCACCGGTGAAGCTGAACGTCCGTTTAACCGGAATTCTGCGGCGCAACTTGAATGCTAACGCTTTCAGTAGATCCTTCTCTACGTACGGCCATTGAGGCAATCCCTGCCAGATGGGCGAGAAGTGCGGCTTAGGGTCCTCAGTCGATGTCAGAACGAGAATCTTCTCGGCACGCGAGAAGGCAACATAGTGGAGTCGCATTCGATCGAAGTGCGTGATTCGGTCTTCCGGCTCGAACGGCTCCCGCTGGCAATACGCTGACAGTGTTCGGTCTACGTCTTTACCGGAAGCGATGTTGCTCGACAGAGATCCAACTATGACCACTGGGAACTCGAGGCCTTTCGATTGGTGAATCGTCATGATCTGGACGTACCCCTTCGGGAACGGGCGATCCGGATCCTCGTACTCGTTGATGCCCCCATCATGAAGAAGTCTCAGAAAGCTGCCGAAGAACTGGTTTCGGATCAGTTCTCGGTTGCGTGCCGTGATCACGGTCTGGTGATAGTACGTCTGAAACGCGCCCAATAGTTGTGAGAAGATCGCCAGGTTACGCGCCCGATTCTCATCGGCAGTGAGCGACGGAAACGGCTGGCACGCAAGAAAGCGGTAGAAGTAGTCAGCCAACCGCCGGTCTAGTGTTGTGTCGCCGGAGAGCAATTCGATCTCTGCCGCGAACGCCTGAACCTGCTTGGCCAGAGGATGAGGATTTGGATACTGGCGCGCCATGAGGTCGATACACTCGTCGATGTAATTCGCAAGCTCGATTCCCGCTCGCCCGGGAATCTCCCCACGCGCATGGCCGTAGTAACCAAAGGTTACGGCGAAGCACGCAACCATCAGCTGCACTTCTTCGTTGGCAAAATAGGTGCGGGCTCGGGGGCAGAAAACCTTGAGGCCGGTGTCTTCGAGCGCCCGGATGTACTCGTGGCTGTGGGTTTCTCTCACGCTGTGAAGGAGAATCGCTACCTGGCTTGCATCCTCGATGATCTGCTCCTTGAGCAGAAACGAGACTGCATCAGCGACTCGCCGTGCTTCATCCTTGCGGTTCTCACCCCAAACCGAGAAGACGGCCGGGTAGTCCGGGAACGTCTCTTCAGGGCTTGGGTTGATATTTTTCTCGAATCGGAAACGCTCTCCGCGCTCGCCATCATCCCATTCGCCTCCGTCCATGTACCGGCTGTAGGCCGAGATGATGGCGGGGTGAGAGCGATAATTCGTCGCTAGCACTGGAAGCTTTGTAGCTTGCGGGAATGCTCGGTCGAACTGTAGGATATTCCGCACCGTTGCGCCCCGGAACCGATACAGCGATTGGTCTTCATCGCCCACGGCGACGATGTTCCCATCTTGTCCCACGAGCGCCTGGAAAATTCGCTCCTGAATGTAATTGGTGTCCTGATACTCATCCACCATAAGAAACCGAACTCCGGCGCAGATTGCCGGGCCTGCGCTCGGATGCTCCAGCAGATCCAAGAAGAATCTCTGTTGGTGTCCAAAGTCGATTCGGTTTGACTCAGCCAGAGCTGATGTATAGCTGAGGTAGGCTTGTCCAAGCCGCGCTGTGAATGCGTCCTTTACCTGAACAAGTGCTTCCGGATCGACGAGCTCTTCGGTGATCTTGTTGAAATGCTCGGACAGTGCCTTGATCGTGTGCCACCGCGAGGCCCAACGGCCGAAGTACTTCCCATCGATCGGCTCCCCGATGATCTCCTCCCGATGCTCGTGGATGAAGAGGTACTGCGTGAGATCATCAAGCACATCGCCAACCGATCCTGTCTCAGTGCAGTGCCTGAATCTGCGCAGATATCCGTTGGCAATACTGTGAATCGTCCCCATTTGGATCAGGGACAGATCGCCGTTCCAACCGATCTTCCGTGCAGCAGACGAGAGACGGTCTCGAAGCTCGTATGCAGCTTTCTCGGTGAAGGTGCAAAGCATGATCTGCTGAGGCTCAGCATGACCACCAAGGAGAATATTCAGGGTACGCAGGACGAGTACAAGCGTCTTGCCGGAGCCTGGACCAGCAATGATCTGGGCCGGACCGTCCACATGCGCGATCGCTTGCTTCTGGGATTGGTTTAACCTAGGGTAGGCTTCAAGAATCGGTTGTGCAATGGATCTCAAAGCAATCCCTCGTTTCTGAAGCTGAACACCGCATTCGTTGTCACTATCAAGTGATCTACAACTCGGATCTCAAGTGTCTCGGCTGCGAGAACGAGCGCACGCGTCAGTAGCTTGTCCTGCTCAGTTGCCAGTGCCGAACCATTGGGGTGATTGTGTGCAAACACCAAAGCGGCAGCTTGTCGTCTGACAGCAGCCTCCATGACGCGCCTGGCGTAGACGGAGGAACGATTGAGGGTTCCTTCTGCAAGTCTCTCAATTCCGCTGGGCAGTAGTTTGTAGGCAGTGTCAAGGTACGCGACCTCAAAAACCTCATTCTGAAGGCTGCCAATCTTCATCTGCCAGAGCAGTCCAAGCGAATCAAATTGGATTGCTGTCGATAGCTGCTCCAGTTCCTGCCGACGGTAAAGCTCTGCAACAGCCTTTATGATTTGCAGTATTGTTGCAGCGGCTTCTCCAACCCCTTCAACTGTCTGGAGCGCACTCGGAGAAGTATCCAAGACCGCGCGCAGCGATCCGAACTCATTCAATAGTCTCTTCGCTTGGCCCTTAACATCGCGTCTTGGTATAGCAAGCGTAAGAACCAGCTCGAGCACCTCATGCTCTGCGAATCCTTCAATCCCCACACTAAGAAAGCGCTTTCTAAGGCGCCCTCGGTGTCCGTTGGCGCCTTCAGTTGTTTTGCCCGTGGTCTTCATGTGGTTGGGACGGTGATTCGATTTATGATGGTTTTCGCCTGCCACAGCGTCTCCTCAAATCCAAGTGTTGCTCCGTTGTTTGTAGTGTAGCTCATCTGTATTTGCATTGCCCAAAAGCAAGGCTGGTTTTCATACAGCAAGCCAAGACCTCGTCGCTGGTGG
>CAZKFV010000028.1:0-13299 GCA_964552295.1 uncultured Thermotogae bacterium
GGAGTCGTGATCACACATACTTTTGTTATAACTAATTCAGGAAATCAAACGCTGACTATAAGCAGGGTGTACACAAGTTGTGGATGTACAACAACTGGCCTGCCGAAGAAGAACCTTGCCCCAGGCGAGTCGGTTAACCTTGATGCAGTATTTGACACGGTTGGCTACGGGGGACGAACGGTGACAAAAACGATTTATGTGGAATCTGACGATCCTAAAACACCAAAGCTCGTTCTGCAGATGCGAGGAACTGTAAGGCAAACAGAAGCGTACAACATAACCTGTGGCGACCTGAGCTACCTGTTCTACTTACTCATTGACATCCGTGAACCTGATCTGTATGCGAAATCCCACATTCTTGGAGCCATCAACATCCCTTACCAGGAGTTGGGTGAGTGGATTGAAAGGCTTCCTTCTGGAGTGCTGATTATTCTATATGACCAAGACGGCACCCGTAGCGATGAGGCTGCCCAAATGCTTAACAGACAAGGTTTATCCGAAGCAAAGAGCCTACTAGGAGGATTAGAAGAATGGAGGCGTGCATACAATAGCAAGTTCCTTTTCCTGCCATAAGGCGCTGAAGACCGGAAGTCCGCGTCAATAATTGTTGTAGAATTGAGGTAGCGTGTTTTACTTGCCTCCCCTGCCCTGTGCTGTGAGATAGTCGCCTTCTTATTTATTTCGCGGGGTGAAGGATTACTGTACCACGTTCATGCATTGTCTGCTAAGTTGACACGCGCTTGTGTAGCGCTGTAGCTTGCATGCCACGTTGAGTCAAATTGCCGTACAAGAAGCCCAACGTTGGAGACCAGGTCCAACGCTACATAAAAAGGGTCTTTAGGTGTTTCTTGTTGTAGCGTGAGCAGCTCGCCTGCCACGTTTTGATGCAACGTTGCATTCCTTACTGAGCTTATGCGTATGCAAAAGAAGGCGTCTCAGGTTCCAGTATGGCGGCGGTTTAGAATATTGTCCTTGACAATCATGACGATTCGTGCTATGGTGGCTGGCTATAGATGGAGGTTTCATTCAGTGAATAAATTTGGTGTGGTTTCTGTCCTGCATATCCTGGTCATTATCCTGGTCGTCATCGGGGGTGGCCCGTAGCGCATTGGACGAAACCACCATAAAAAGCCTTTAAAGGGCCGTCCAATCGGGCGGCCCTAATTTTTTGCTTTTTAAAGGAGGAGAAGATGAGGCTGACTGGAGCGCAGATTATTTGGGAGATGTTGCAGCACGAGGGAGTAGAGGTGGCTTTTGGGATCCCCGGAGGTGCGATTATGCACGCCTATCATCCTCTGAATGAGTACTCCATTCGTCATGTGCTGGTGCGACACGAACAAGCTGCAGCACATGCAGCCGATTCTTATGCGCGTGTTTCAGGTAAGGTAGGAGTGGCTATAGCAACGTCTGGCCCCGGGGCCACTAATCTTGTAACTGGGATCGCAACAGCTATGATGGATTCCTCGCCTATTGTATGCATTACTGGCCAAGTGGGGAGTTCATTGATTGGAACGGACGCGTTCCAGGAGACGGATATCACCGGTATCACTCTCCCAATTACCAAGCACAACTTTCTGGTAACTGATGTTGCTGATCTTGCCTGCGTTATTCATGAGGCGTTCCACATTGCCTGTAGCGGGCGCCCAGGTCCGGTCTTAGTTGATATTCCAAAAGATGTCCAGCAAGCAAGCGCTGAGTTTGTTGCGCCCTGTGATGAAGCGAGGCTTTGTAGAGAAGATTCCATAAGCACAGCACAGTTCTCCGACAAAATCCGTGGTGCTGTTGAGCTGATAAACTCTGCTAATCGACCGGTTATCCTTGCTGGACATGGGGTATCCATGTCCCAGGCTGAGCCTCTACTGCGCCTTCTTGCGGAGAAGATTGACTGCCCAGTTGCTGTCACACTACTTGGCAAAGGGACCTTCCCTTCATCTCACCCACTCTTCCTTGGAATGATGGGGATGCACGGTTCTGCCCAGGCAAACCGCGCCATCCAGGATGCAGACCTGTTGATCGCTCTGGGCATGCGATTTGACGATCGTGTTACCGGACATCTTCCCCAATACGCCCCACGCTCACGTAAGATACATGTGGATAACGATGCGGCAGAGTTGAATAAGCTTGTAGCTGTAGATGTCCCCATTCAAGCTGATGTTAGGGAAACCCTGGCAAGGCTCTTGCCCTTAGTAAATGAGCACGATCGCGAGGATTGGCGGATGGTTTTCAGAAGATGGACCGCCGAATCTTACACTGTTGACGCGATAAACCAACAAAGCAAAGATAGTAAGCTAACAATGCCCCACGTTATCGACGAGATCTGGCAAGCAACTCGTGGAGAAGCGCTTGTAATAACAGATGTAGGCCAGCATCAGATGTGGGCAGCGCAGTATTACCACTTGGATCAACCTAACTCATTCATCACTTCTGGAGGCCTGGGCACGATGGGTTTCGCGCTTCCAGCAGCGGTGGGCGCTCAGATTGCTCGACCCGACGCCCAAGTGTGGGCCATTGCCGGCGACGGTGGACTACAGATGACGATTCAGGAACTGGCAACCATCGTGCAAGAGAATCTTCCAATAAAGATTGCCCTGTGCAACAACGGCTACCTGGGAATGGTTCGCCAGTGGCAGGAGATGTTCTATGACAAGAACTATCAATCCACTCGCCTTGTCAATCCCGACTTCGTTAAGCTGGCGGCTGCTTATGGGATCCCAGCTTGGCGGGCTAAGGACCTTGATCAGTCCAAGAAGGCGATAAGTGACGCACAGAGGCACCCCGGCGCAGCCCTGATCGATTTCCAGGTTGCTGAAGATGGAGAAGACGGGAATGTGTACCCGATGGTCCCATCCGGGGCCGCATTAGACCAGATGATCCACCGCCCGGTCTCCACAAAGGCAGGTAGATGATGAAGCGGACTCTGATCGCTTGGGTTGAGGATAAGCCTGGGGTTCTAAATCGAGTTGCCAGCTTATTCCGGCGGCGGGCATTTAATATCGAGAGCTTGACCGTAGGGCACACGGAAACTGCGGGCATATCGCGAATGACCATAGTTGTGGACTCCACCCGAACCGACGCAGAGAAAGTGGCCCAGAACCTGGAGAAACTAATCAACGTTATTGAAGTAGAAGATATATCCGATACGCCTGCGGTGATGCGTGATGTAGCTCTAATCAAGGTGCAATCAGCAGATCCAAGTATACGGGCGGACTTGATGAGGATCGCAGAAACATTCCGGGCCAGGGTGGTTGATGTTGGAGCAAAGACGTTGGTTGTGGAGTCAACTGGCACAGAGGAAAAGCTGGATAGCCTGGTCGAGGTACTGCGGCCATTCGGGGTTGTGGAAATGGTACGTACCGGCAGGGTAGCAATGACTAGGGGAGAGAAGAGCTTCAGAGGAGAATGACAATGAGAATAAATTTTGGCGGCATTGTTGAGGATGTAGTAACCCGGGAAGAATTTCCATTAACACGGGCACAAGAAGTACTGAAGGATGAAGTGGTTGCTGTTTTGGGCTACGGGGTCCAGGGTCCAGCTCAGGCACTTAACATGCGGGATAACGGAATACATGTAATTGTTGGAGGGGATCCTAGTCGAAAGAGATCATGGAACAAGGCAACGGCTGATGGATGGGTTCCGGGCGAGACGCTATTTCCAGTAGAAGAGGCGGTAGAACGAGCCACCATAACCCAGTATCTTGTCTCTGACGCCGCTCAAGTGATCCTGTGGCCAAGGCTGAAGCCGCATCTAAAGGCGGGTGACGCGCTCTATTTCTCGCATGGGTTTGCCATAACTTACTCTGACCAGACCGGCGTAATTCCCCCTGATTTTGTGGACGTGATCCTTGTCGCCCCTAAGGGTTCGGGTACTAGTGTCCGCGCAAATTTTCTTTCCGGAAGCGGGATCAACTCGAGCTACGCTATCAATCAAGACTACACTGGTAGAGCCAAAGATAAGGCACTCGCCATCGGCGTTGCTATCGGCTCGGGATACCTCTTTCCTACTACATTCCAAAAAGAGGTGCATAGCGACCTAACCGGTGAAAGAGGGGTTTTGATGGGTGCCCTCGCAGGGATTATGGAAGCGCAATACGCGCTTCTGCGAAAGAATGGACACTCCCCAAGCGAGGCCTTTAACGAAACTGTCGAGGAGCTAACCCAGAGCCTAATTCGCCTTGTGGCCCAAAATGGCATGGATTGGATGTACGCCAACTGCAGCACCACCGCTCAGCGGGGGGCTCTAGATTGGAAGGGAAGATTCCGCGATGCAGTTGCCCCTGTTTTTGACGACCTTTACCAGCGCGTGGTATCTGGAGAAGAGGCAAAAATTACGCTTGATGCAAACAGCGCTCCTGACTACAAGGAACGCTTGAACGATGAGTTACAGCAAATTGGCGAATCGGAGCTTTGGCAAGCGGGAGCAGCGGTTCGCGCGCTTCGTCCGGAGAACTGGGATAAGAAGGCCGGCTGATGCAACAGAAGGCAAGTGACCGGGTATACATCTTTGATACTACGCTGCGCGATGGAGAGCAATCTCCTGGCGCGTCATTGGGGATAGCAGAGAAGGTTAAGCTTGCTCGCCAACTGGCTCGTTTGCGTGTAGACATCATAGAAGCAGGTTTTCCCTCTTCTTCTGCAGAAGACTTTCAGGCCGTGCAACAAGTTGCACAAGCTGTGAGTGAAGGCCCTGATATTCCAATTGTCTGCGCTCTTGCCCGCGCAGTAGAGGGCGATATCGACCTAGCCTGGAAAGCCGTTGAATTGGCCTCGCGCCCCAGAATCCACGTGTTCATAGCCACATCCCAGGTACATATCCAAGACAAGCTTCGAATGAACCGCGATGAAGTGCTGGCTCGTACACGTCAGATGGTTTCCTATGCTAGGCAGTGCTGTGACGATGTCGAGTTCTCGCCCGAGGATGCCACCAGGTCCGATCCAGTGTTCCTACATCAGGTGATCGAAGCAGCTTTGGAGTCCGGAGCGGGGGTGATAAACATTCCGGATACTGTGGGGTACAGCACGCCCGAGGAATTCTCCGCTTTGGTGAGGGGGATTATAGAGAAGGTGCCGGGTATTGAACGAGCTATTGTATCCGTCCATTGCCACAACGATCTTGGAATTGCCACCTCCAACACATTAGCTGGATTACTTGCGGGGGCGCGGCAAGCAGAGGTAACGGTAAATGGAATTGGGGAGCGAGCCGGCAATGCCGCCTTAGAGGAAGTCGTGTTAGCTCTGCGAACTAGGCGAGACATTTATAACCTTTCCACTGGGATTGATACGTTTCAGATAGCCGCCACAAGTCGCATGGTGACCAATCTAACTGGGATAGGAGTGCAGGTAAACAAAGCCATAGTTGGATCAAACGCGTTTGCTCACGAGGCTGGAATTCACCAGGATGGGCTGCTTAAGAATCCAAGCACCTATGAGATAATTAACCCGGAGGATGTTGGCTTTACAAAGTCCCGACTTGTCCTGGGAAAACACTCCGGCAGACACGCCTTGCAACAACGGCTCTCTCACATTGGATATGAGCTGGACCCAGAGAAGGTCAATATAGCATTTGTACGTTTCAAGGAATTAGGCGAGAAGAAGCGTGAAGTAACCGATGCTGACCTGGAAGCCTTGATTGCTGATCTGTTCTACCAGCCGCCGGAGGTGTACCGTCTGGTGGATCTGCAAGTTGTGGCTGGAAGGCCAGGGATGCCTACAGCAACAGTAAAACTCAGCCATTGCGATGGTAAGGAGCTTGTGCAAGCGTGTGTAGGAGCAGGTCCAGTGGACGCTACATATCGGGCAATTCATGCTGTTGTACAGGTTGAGGCGAGACTGCTGGAATACAACGTACACGCGGTAACCTCAGGAATCGACGCGCAAGGGAAGGTGAACGTGCGCCTTACTGATGGGAAGCACATTGTTCACGGATACGGTGCTGACACCGACATCATAGTAGCTAGTGCTAGTGCCTATCTAAACGCGCTAAATCGCTTACTAACAAAAAAGGAAGTGAGAACAGATGAATAGCAATGACCACAGGCAGGGGAAGCTCTTGCAATCCGCCGGGCACACCTTTACTAAACCACAAGAAAACTGGGCATGGGCCCTGAAATGGGACAGCGAAGCGCTTGCGGCTGTCAGCAAAAAACGAGGACTTCATAGAAATGGCACAGACCTTAGCAGAGAAGATTCTCTCAGCTCACACAGTTAGCCCAGTTCACGCCGGTGAGTATGCACAGGTGCGCATCGATGTTGCCTTGGCTAATGACATTACGGCACCAATAGCCATAGAGCAGTTTAAGAGTATTGGAACAGATCGCGTCTTTGATCCGGAAAAGATCGTTCTAGTTCCTGATCATTTTGCTCCCAACAAGGACATCAGATCCGCTACCCAGTGCAAGATCATGCGGCAGTTTGCTTATGCGCAAGGTATTACTCACTACTTCGAAGTAGGAAGAATGGGTATCGAACACGTCCTGCTGCCAGAACAAGGGTTGGTTTTGCCGGGAGATGTGATAGTCGGCGCTGACTCTCATACATGTACCTACGGAGCTCTTGGTGCTTTCGCTACCGGAGTGGGGTCAACTGATATTGCCGCCGCTATGGCCACGGGTGAAATCTGGATGCGTATACCGGAGACGATAAAGGTTAAGTACTGCGGAGAATTGCTTCCCTGGGTAGGAGGCAAGGATTTGATCCTTTACACCATCGGCAAGATCGGGGTCAGCGGCGCTCTGTACAAGGCAATTGAGTTCTGCGGCGATACCATGGATGGACTTAGCGTGGCCGGAAGATTCACCATGGCCAACATGGCTATCGAAGCGGGTGCAAAGGCCGGTTTATTCCCGGTTGACGAAAAGACTAGAACGTACTTGAACGGGAGAATCACCAGGGAATATGAGGTTTTCTTATCCGATCCTGATGCTGAGTATCTGGAGACTGTAAACATAGACGCAAGCACGATAGAGCCTCAAGTTGCCTTTCCCTATCTACCGGAGAATACACACCCGATATCTGAGGTTGGTGATATCTCGGTAGACCAAGTAGTTATTGGCTCCTGTACGAATGGAAGGCTTGAGGACCTACGGATTGCAGCAAAAATCCTACGCGGTCGTACGATTGACAGAAACGTGCGCTGCATAGTCCTTCCAGGAAGCCAACAGGTATATCTGGACGCGTTGCGGGAGGGGTTGATAGAGGATTTCATCATTGCTGGAGCGGCTGTATCCACTCCTACATGTGGGCCGTGTCTGGGTGGGCATATGGGGGTGCTTGCGGCAGGGGAGAAGGCAGTAAGTACTACCAACAGAAACTTCCGAGGCCGCATGGGACACCCAGAAAGCGAGGTGTACCTTACTGGACCAGCAGTGGCCGCGGCGTCAGCGATCGCCGGAAGGATCGCAAATCCACAGGAGGTTCTGTGATAATCAAAGGAACAGCATGGAAATACGGGGATAATGTAGACACTGATGTCATCATCCCTGCACGCTATCTTAACTTGTCTACCGGTCATGAGCTGGCCGCCCACTGCATGGAAGACATCGATCCACAATTTGCTGGATCAGTAGGGAGCAGCGACATCATTGTTGCCGGGGAGAACTTCGGATGTGGCTCATCTCGTGAGCATGCTGCTATTGCAATAAAAGAGTCCGGCGTGGGATGTGTTGTAGCAAAGAGCTTTGCTCGCATCTTCTACCGTAACGCCATCAATATAGGTCTTCCCATCCTCGAGTCACAAGATGCCGCAAAAGAAGTGAAGAAAGGTGATCAGCTTGAGATCGGAATGGACTCAGGATCGATAAGAAATCTAACAACTGCCAATAGCTATGAAGCCGTGCCATATCCGGAGTTTATGTTGGAGATTATCAATGCCGGTGGGCTCATCCCGTACATAAGAAGACAAGTAGTGTTAAGGAGTAAGACATGAATGGCTCAGCAAGAGTATGGCACGATGGTAGACTGGTCCCTTGGGATCAAGCCACAACGCATGTAGCGTCTCACGCTATACACTACGGCTCAAGCGTGTTTGAGGGAATTAGGGCCTACGCCCTCCCGTCTGGTCCAGCTATTTTTCGCCTACAGGATCACCTGAAGCGCTTGTGGAGCTCTAGCAAGCTATACAGAATGGAGATTCCCTATTCCCAAGGCCAGATTAAAGAAGCCATTTTAGCCACGATTGTGGATAACAAGCTGAACTCGTGCTATATCCGCCCAATTGTATTTCGCGGATGGAAAGACTTTTTCATAGATGGGCGTAGCTGTCCGGTTCATGTGAGCATCATCACTGTAGAGATGGGGAGATACCTGGGATCAGATGCTCTAGAGAACGGCATAGACGCTGGTGTAAGTTCATGGCGCAGGATGGCTCCGGATACCTACCCAGCCGCCGCCAAGATCGGTGGGCAATACGTAAATTCCCAGTTAATTGCCATGGAGGCAGCCGACCACGGCTACGCAGAAGGCATCGCTTTAGATAGCAATGGTTATGTATCTGAGGGAAGCGGGGAGAACGTTTTTATTGTGAAAGGTGGCGAACTGTTTACCCCGCCGCTAGCTAGCTCGATTCTGGATGGGATAACCCGCCAATGTGTGATTACCTTGGCAGGAGAGCTTGGTATACCTGTACACGAGATCACGCTTTCTCGCGAGTCGCTATACCTGGCTGATGAGGCATTCTTCACCGGAAGCGCCGCCGAAATAACTCCCATTCGCTCAGTGGACAGAATAAGTCTTGGCAACGGAAAGCGGGGACCGATTACAGCTTCATTGATGAAGGAGTTCTTTGCCATAGTGGAGGGAAAGGTCCCCGATCGCCACGGTTGGTTGACTGCGGTTAGCAAATGAAAATAGAGATGTACGATACCACTCTACGTGATGGAGCACAACAAGAAGGAATTTCCTTTTCTGTTGAGGATAAACTGCGTATCACAGCTGCTCTTGATAGGTTGGGCATCGATTATATAGAGGGCGGATGGCCTGGATCTAACCCCAAGGATATCGAGTTCTTCGCTCGAGTAGGAGAGCTACATTTGAAACACGCTGCTATGACTGCGTTTGGAAGTACTCGCCACGCTGGCACAGCAGTTGAAGACGATGAGAATGTCAGAGCCCTTCTCTTGGCTGGGACAAACACCGTGACGATCTTTGGAAAGAGCTGGGATGCACACATCAGACATGTGCTGGACACAACCCTAGGCGAGAACCTTAAGATGATCTCAGATACGGTCTCCTACCTTAAGGAAGCGGGAAAGAAGGTGATATATGATGCCGAGCATTTTTTCGACGGCTACCGCGCTGATCCTGATTACGCCGTTGATACTCTCCTTGCTGCATCTGAGGCAGGCGCAGATGTCATCGTGCTGTGCGATACGCGCGGCGGCACACTCACAATGGATATCCAAACTGCGATTACAAAAGTAATGCCCAAGATCAATGTTCCGCTAGGTATCCATGCTCACAACGACTCAGAAATGGCGGTAGCTAATACCATATGCGCCGTATCTGCAGGTGCTACCCATGTACAAGGTACGATTAACGGCTATGGGGAAAGATGCGGAAATGCTAACCTTTGCTCGATAATCCCTACCTTAATCATCAAGTTGGGCCACGACTGCTTGTCTGGCGACGGACTCGCGATGCTAGACGGGATAGCACATCATGTGAGCGAGCTAGCAAACCTACCTCTTGAGTCCCGCCTTCCCTATGTTGGATCAAGCGCCTTTGCCCACAAAGGAGGGGTGCACGTGAATGCCTTCATGAAGTGGCATGCTAGCTACGAGCACATCGATCCCAAGCTGGTTGGTAACAAGAGCCGTGTCCTTGTCTCCGAGCTTTCGGGAAAGAGCAGTATTGTCTACAAAGCACGAGAGCTTGGGCTTGATATCGGCAGGGCGAGCCCCCAAGCCAAGAGCGCGTTGGATCACATCAAGAAACTAGAACGTGAAGGTTTCGAGTTTGAAGGGGCAGAGGGATCTGTGGAACTTATCGTTCACCGATCAGCACCGGATTACCTCCCTCCATTCTCCCTTATTGGTTTCCATGTATTGGTCAAGGAGGGGAATGGCAAGGGTATGGTTTCGGAGGCAACAGTTAAGGTGCAAGTAAATGGTCAGGTGATCCACACCGCCGCCGAAGGCAATGGACCCGTTGACGCACTCAATGTCGCTGTAAGAAAAGCCTTACTGCCAATTTACCCTTGTCTTGGGGGTGTTAGATTGACCGACTACAAGGTACGGATATTGGATGAGCGAGCGGGCACAGCCGCCCGCACGCGCGTTTTAATCACTTCCTCTGATGGCCAAAATAGTTGGAACACGGTAGGAAGCTCTCCCAACATCATCGAGGCAAGCTGGTATGCATTAGCGGATGGATTGGAATACGCACTCCTAAAAACGAAAAAGGAGCAATGATGAATTATCAGATAGTACTTCTTCCAGGCGACGGGGTTGGCCCAGAGGTTGTCGCAGAAGCGCTAAAAGTGCTCGATACGGTCTGTGATCTCTACGGACATAATCTCCAATACATCAATCACCAAATTGGGGGAATAGCAATTGATATGACCGGAGGAGTTATTTCCGATGAGACACTGGCTGATTGTAGGGCTGCGGATGCGGTATTACTCGGTGCGGTGGGTGGCCCAAAGTGGTCTGACCCTGCCTCTACCATTCGCCCGGAACAGGGACTGCTTACCTTACGACAATCGCTGGGACTATATGCAAATCTTCGGCCAGTAAGGGTTTATGACTATCTAGTAGATTCCTCATCGCTTAAACCGGAGATAGTGTCTGGCGTAGATCTCCTAATCGTGAGAGAGCTCACCGGCGGGATCTACTTTGGACCTCGTTTGGAAGTAAGCAACAAAGCCTACGATACGATGCTTTACGAAGAATATGAGGTTCGTCGAATTGCAGAGATTGCTTTCCAGAACGCGCTTGAGAGAAACAAGAAAGTAACGTCAGTAGATAAGGCCAATGTCCTTTCCTCGTCTCGCTTGTGGCGGCGGATTGTGAATGAAGTTGCCAGAAGTTACCCGCAGGTGAAGTTGGAACACATGCTGGTCGATTCGGCGGCGATGAAGCTAGTAAGTAACCCTAAAGAGTTTGACGTGATTCTTACTGCCAACATGTTTGGCGATATTCTAAGCGATGAAGCATCCATGCTATCAGGCTCCATGGGCATGCTACCCTCCGCATCGCTCGGCAATGGAAAGGCTGGGGTGTATGAACCGGTTCACGGCAGCGCCCCAGACATAGCGGGGAAAGCCTTAGCTAACCCTATAGCGGCAATCTCCAGCGCGGCTATGCTCTTAAGATATTCCTTGGATTTACCCAAAGAAGCGCAGCTAATCGAAGGAGCGATTCAGGAAGTTCTCTCATACGGATATCGCACGCCGGATATCGCAAGGCCAGGTGACAGAGAAGTCGACACAAAAACGATGGGAGATCTCATTGTAGAAGCCATAATAAGGAGCGGCAATGAACAGTGATCAAGTAAAACGCGGCTTTGAGCGAGCTCCGCACAGGAGCCTCTTGTACGCAAGCGGGCTAACGAAAGCCGATCTGGACAGGCCATTGATCGGGATAGTCAACTCGTACAACGAGATAGTTCCAGGACACATCCACTTGGACAAGATTGCAGAGGCGGTGAAATCTGGAGTATGGGCTTCCGGTGGAACACCGTTGGAATTTAATGTAATTGGGATATGCGATGGCATAGCCATGGGGCATGCCGGGATGCGCTATTCTTTGCCCTCGCGTGAGCTCATTGCTGATTCTGTGGAGGCAATGGTGATGGCCCACGGGTTTGATGGTCTAGTATTTGTCACCAATTGCGACAAAATAGTGCCAGGAATGCTTATTGCCGCAGGAAGACTGAATGTCCCAGCGGTATTTGTCAGTGGCGGACCGATGATGGCTGGTAGGTACAATGGCCAAGATGTCGATGTCAAGGACGTTTTTGAGGCGGTTGGCCAGTACAAGAAAGGAAAGTTGACCGATGACGAGCTTGCGCGCTTAGAGCTTTCCGCTTGCCCAGGTTGTGGGTCGTGTGCCGGGTTGTTTACGGCAAACTCAATGAATTCGCTCACCGAGGCATTGGGAATGGGACTTCCTGGAAACGGTACCATACCAGCGGTTACAGCAGCAAGGATTCGCTTAGCTAAAGCTGCAGGCGCTCAGATAATGAGTGTCATGCAACGCGACCTCAAGCATAGAGACATAATGACCGAGGCAGCATTTGATAACGCGATAGCCACCGACATGGCCGTTGGCGGCTCTACAAACACCGTATTGCACCTGTTGGCAATAGCCCATGCAGCTGGCGTTGAACTTCCGCTTGAACGGTTTGACGAGATAAGCTCAAAAACACCCTACTTGGTGAAGCTTAGTCCTTCTGGTCCCTACCACATGCAAGACCTAGACGAAGCCAGTGGCGTTCCAGCAGTAATGGCCGAGCTGCTCTCAGGCGAGTTGATTGACGGAAGAGCGCTGACTGTGACTGGAAAGACTGTAGCCGAAAACCTATCTCAGGTGAACAAGCGCGGCTCGGTGATCAGGGACCTGGAGAATCCACACCGAGCAGATGGCGGAATCGCAATACTCAAAGGGAACTTAGCTCCATCTGGAGCGGTGGTTAAAGCAGGGGCAGTACTTCCAAACATGGTTAGGCATCGCGGGCCAGCAAGGGTGTTCGAAAGCGAAGAGCAATCGATGCAAGCCATTCTAGAGTTTGTAATTCACGAATTTCAAGATTATAGGCAGTTTGGATGTGGTGAGATGGTTATTTCGTGTTCTGATTTATGGGAACTGATTGACGAACTGAGGGACACTGTGACACTTGAAGAACCGGCACAGGGGCACCAGATGCCCTGTAATACCCTCATACACAAACACCTCTTATGAATTATCCCGAATTTGTTCCTTTTCCTAAAATCCCACGTCTTCATAAAGAATGCATCGTCACTGAAAAGATTGACGGCACTAATGGTGTTATTTACATCACTGATGATGGAGATATGTTTATTGGTAGTCGTAATCGTTGGTTGAGTGAGGATGCTGACAACTTTGGATTTCATCGTTGGGCATCTGAAAATCAAGATGAACTGATGAAACTTGGTGCTGGTCGTCATCATGGTGAGTGGTGGGGTAGTGGTATTCAACGAGGTTACAATCTCCCAAAAGGTGAGAAAAGATTCTCCCTGTTTAATGTAAGCATCTGGAATGAAGAAAACATTCCTGCTTGTTGCCATGTTGTTCCAACTCTTTATACCGGAAAGTTTAGCACTAATGCAATTGATAATGCGATGGAA
>CAZKFV010000029.1:0-10904 GCA_964552295.1 uncultured Thermotogae bacterium
GATAAGCTCTCCCCAGAGGATCAAGAAGTGCTAGATGTACTATCCCCCTATCGATCATTCGAGAGAGAGGAAGCGCTCAAGTGATATCTAAATAACCCAGCTGATCGATTACTAAAATCCATAATTAGGCCAGGTCATCACCAATCAGACCTGCTCTTGCTTCGCCCCGTACAAACCAATGGCAATGTAAGATGCGTGACTACGCAGACCAAGAGGCTCTCTTACCTCAATGACTAGTAACAGCAAATGCCCGCCCTATGGGTTTTCTTGGCAAACAGCAAGATTCCTTTTTCAACAAGATGTCTGTGGTATAATTTGTAATTGGGGGAAGAAACCATGAAAAAGGAAGACAAACAGCTAGTAACAGTGCTCACCGCAGGTGATATGGGACAGATTTCACTAGCTTCTTCCATTCTTAATGAAGCCGGGATTCCATACTTTGAGAAGGGAGGAATCTCCCGGAGGTTAGGCATACATCTATTCAACGCCTCTGCCACGTTTGTTGAGTTTCAGGTAAATGCCTCAGATATTGACACTGCCAGGAGACTGTTGGCCGAAGCCGGGCTCAAGCCTGACTAGAAGGCTATATGACTTCAACCAATTTTGCTTTTTGAGCCCGGATCGCTTGCTGCACGGTCTCAACTTAGCAGAGACCGAAAAATGACCTTGATAATCCGCCATAGGAGCAGTATATAGAGCCAAAGGGAGACCGATAAACGTGACTACTATACGCACTGGTTTTGCTTGGCTAGACAGATTAATGCCAGAAGGAATAAGCCCCTATACTTCGACGATGATCAGTGGGCCAGGAGGGTCCGGAAAGCCACTCATAGGTAACGCCTTTGCTACCGGTTGGCTCAAAGAAGGAGGAAGCGTGGTATTCATGTCACTGCAGTATCCTTCTACTGATTTTATCTTCTCCGGGGTGGCTGCATTAGGGGCCGTAGACCTGAATGACTACCTTGATCATGTAAAGTTCATCGTCCTTGACCCAACAATCTATGGCATAAGAGAAGATGGGAAGGACATCAAGGCCAATTTAGTGAAGCCGGATGTATGGAAAGCTGCCATAGAAGAAGCTTGTTCACAAGTGCCAAATGAAGGACCGGGCATCCTGGTTTTCGGCTCGGCGCTGAACCTACTCTTGTTTTCTCCTACATATAGCTTGCTAATTCAGGACGAAATGAAGCGGACCATAAAAAAAGACAAAAGCCGGAGTTACCTGTTCTCCGTCAGTACTTCAGCTAGGCAAGATCAAGTGGCCCAATTGGAGGATGCGGCCGATAATGTGCTTCTTACACGCAGCACTAATGATCCTGAGTTCCGCCTGTTCCTGCGCGTTACCCGGTTGAAAGACCTGCCATTCTTGCCAGAGGAGATACAGGTACCAATACCACCCCAATCACTTAAAGAAGTGAGGGCGGTAGCAGAGCACAGCCGCAGCAGGGTGATACCGCTAGTAAGCAAGATCTAGGGTCAAGAACTCAGCAGGCTCAGCGCTGCGCGTTACGAATAAGACCCATGGTCTTTGCTGGCCAGAAAGCCAAGAGCCTTGCCTTGTTTACGCGGTTAGCCAAGCATTCATATTAAGGATTATGATTAGTTCCGAGCAATACTTTTTTCTGAACTATTCAGTGCAGATCAGGCACACCTCAGTCTACCACCCACCGCCTCCACCTCCACCAAAGCCCCCACCCGAGAATCCTCCCCCAAACGAGGATCCGCCTCCCCAAGCGGAGCGGCCACTTGAGCTTGTCCGTGGAGCAGAGGCGAATGTTCTCTCCATTCCTGAAGAAAGGTTCATCATGCCCAAATAGAACAAGCCAGGGTGAAAGCCCGGCGCTGTCCCCACATACCAATCTGGCGGCTCGCTCATTAAGCCCTCGAATTGCCTGGTCCAGATGGAAGTAAGGTTAAAGGCCATGGCGTATGGGAGTAGTTTTTCGAACAATTCTGGGCTCTTCTCTGGGGCATTGTGAAACTCCATCTGTTTGACTTCAGCACGATGGATGTATTCAGAAAGCCCAAGGAGATCTTGTAATACTAAGACGCCTTTCTTGGTTTTCCTTGGCATAATCGGCGAGAAGGCTAGGATAATCAAACCGGATATGGCAATGGCAATCCCCAGGTAAAGCGAAGAGCTCCAAACACCAAGAAAGATCGCAAGGATTAGTCCAAACATACCAACGCTGAAGTATGATCTCCGCGTGCGCTCTGGGTTGCTGGGATAATAACCTTTATCCCTCAGACCTGAGTATAGGTCTGATTTAAGCTTTGGCAAGACCTTGTAAAACTCATTTTCCATCGAAGAAAGAAGGCGCTTTTCAGGGTTAGAGGAATCGAATATCGCTTGGTGCAAAGTAGCTTCCACTTTGGAGAGATCAGAGTCTACATCCCTCTTCTTTATAAACTCATAATCTACCGGCCCAGAACGACCGAAAACGCTTCTAACCTTATCCGCTATTCCTTTCTGTTCAGTATCAATTTCTTTTATCGTCAGATAGCCCTTAACAGCAAGGCCAATCACCATCGCTGAAATATCACACATATCGGCGCGGTCGTCTATCAATACGCCCGCTTCACCAGGGTGGATCCCTTTTGGCGGATCGAAACGTGGGGCAATGGTTTCCTTGCGGGGGTCTTTGCCAACCTTAAGCCATATTAATAGCATAACAACAAGCGTTATAATTGGTATGGCGGCGTACTTGTTCGCGTCAAAAAACCACATTATACGCTGCCAAGAAGTTGGACCTGCAATTCCTGATTCAATGCGAGGGATCGATACATCTATAGTCAATCCCTCACCGGGGATCAGCGAACCGGCAGCAAAGACAATCCTACCTTGTTCATCGATCAATGCTTCGTTACCGCGAGTATTGCGGCCATAATAACCCACATAACTGGTAGTCATCACATTACCCATGTCGATTTCCTGAGGCAAGGTAACAGTCGCCGATGCATTATTTATAGGGATTGACCATTCGTTTCCAGTAACGTTCCAATAAAGCTGGATGTACTCATCGTGGAAGAGCAGGGCCCTATCAACCGTATATGTAATGTCATAAGCGTGAGTACCAGTGATGGTGCGATCTGGATCACCGATACGAAGCAGGATATTTCTGCCACTTTTTCTGGCCGTGTACTGAGCCCTGACACCGTCTTGCATAACTGAGACAATGTTTAGGTCAATGGTGATATTCTCTCCAGAGGAGCGTCTATAGGAAATGGGGATCCAGCGCTCTATCCCATGATGTCGGCTGTAGAAGTCAACTTCAATATGTTCCTCAATGTGCAGTGTACCAGTAGTATTAAGCGCGATATGTGAACTGAAATCTTCAATGTGCAAGGTGGCCAACGCACTGACCGAAACAGCAAGCACAAGAGTAACAGATAAGATTATCCTGTTCATCAAAACTGCACCCTTGGTGCGGCCCGTTGTTCTTCACCTGGAAGCGTATAGAATTCCCGCTCTTTAAAGTGGAACATGTTTGCGATGATACTCTGAGGGAATACAGCTATCGATGTGTTGAGATCCCGGACAACAGCGTTGTAATACATACGAGATCGCTGCACTGCGTCCTCGATATCCTCCATTGTCTGTTGTAATTCTATGAAGTTCTGATTCGCCTTTAGCTCAGGGTAGTTCTCCACAACAGCAAAGAGCGACTTCAAAGCGCCCTTAAGCCCTTCCTCAGCCATTGCTTGCTGCTGCGGCGATGAAGCGTCTATAGCTTTAGCGCGAGCCAAGGTTACACTCTCGAATACTCCTTCCTCATGCTTTGCATAACCCTTCACTGTCTCCACTAGGTTAGGTATTAGGTCCCACCTTCTCTTAAGTTGGGTATCGATATCATGCCACGACTCCTGGGCTCGCACCTTCAATCTAACCAGACGGTTGTAAGCGATAACACCCCAACCAAGGATGAATACTACAACAAGAACCACAATAACACCTGCGCTCATGTTCCCTCCTTGTACGTTTCCGTGTATTGTAGCCAAAAGAACAATAACTGGCCAAATCCGGCTCTTCACTGTTTCAAGTCAGTCACGAACAAGTCTAACCGTAACTGACCAAACCCTTTCTCTCGACCGCTGGCTTAGTTGACTACCAGTATGCCTCTACCTGTCTACCTGCAGTAGGCAGGCAAGCTCACAGTGCCCAAAAAGACTAACCCTTGTTCCATAATCCTTACTCTCTTACCTATCACTCCTTACCTCGTTACCCATTACTGGATTAGTTGTTGCCCTCCGGGTCTCTGCGCGAGTATGCTTTTGCCACATCTTCTTACCCTTCGCGCATTACGGATCATTGTTTCATCCTCTAGCAAGAGGCGAAGTGTTTCCCATAGCCACCTTAAAACCACCTAGCCCAAACAACGAGGAACCAAAATTCCTTTTCTAGAGACAGCTACCATTGAAAACTGCCAATGGTGGTGGTAAAGTCAGTCTGACAGCCTTACCAATATCTGGAGGTAGCCATGCATAAACGCTTGTTCACGCCTGGGCCAACTGAAGTTCGCCCCGAAATGCTAAAAGAGCTTTCCACCCCGCAGATTCACCACCGCGCCCCTGAGTTCTCAGACCTATACTCCGAGATTCAACCAAAGCTGCAAAAGCTTCTGTATACGAAAAATCCGGTATTTCTGTACACCTCGTCTTCTACAGGGGCAATGGAATCCGCGGTTACAAACCTTGTTTCCAAGCGTTGTCTTAACCTGGTCAACGGAGCTTTTTCCAAACGCTGGTATCAAATTACAGAAGGGAACGGAGTTCCTTGCGATGCGTTTTCAATTGAATGGAATAAAGCAATAAAACCCGAGATGGTCGACGATCAGTTGAAGACCGGCAAGTACGACGCTGTTACTCTTGTACTTAACGAGACATCCACCGGTACGATGAATCCCGCTCAAGAGATAGCAGAGGTAGTAAACTCATATCCTGACGTCTTAATGCTGGTCGATGCTGTAAGTGGAATGGCGGGAGTAAAGATCGAGACTGATGCCTGGAAAATCGATTTCGTGTTAGCTGGCCTGCAGAAAGCTTTTGCTTTGCCAGCAGGATTTGCTGTAGCTGCGGTAAGCGAGAGAGCACTAGCGCGCGCCACACAGGTACCACCGCGCAGTTACTACTTCAACCTAAATGACATGTATAAGTACCACAAGAAGAATCAAACGCCAGCCACTCCATCCATCCCGCATATGTTTGCCTTAAACGCTCAGCTTTCTGAGTTCATGGCCGAGGGTTTTGAGAATAGATTTGCTAGACACGAAAAGATGGCGCAAATTGTGCAGAAATGGGCCAAGAAGAATTTCGATATCTATCCTGAACAGGGATACTGGTCGAAAACGCTGACTTGTGTTAAGAACACACGCGGTGTCGATGTACCACAACTAATACAAAGGCTAAGTGAGGAATATGGAGTGCGCATCTCGAACGGCTACGGTGACCTTAAGAACGAGACGTTCCGTATAGCACACATGGGAGACACGCAGCCTGACGAGATCATGGGCCTGCTGCAGGCAATTGATACTATTCTTGAGCTCTAGAGGAGGCGAAAATGGCATTTAAGGTCCTTGCATCAGATCCACTGGCAGAAAGTGCGGTTTCAGCCATGCGTAAGGCGGGGCTTACGGTAGATGAGAAAACTGACTTATCCCCTGACCAATTGAAGCAGGAAATTGCTGGATACGATGCTATAGTAGTACGTAGCGCCACCAAGGTGCGCGCTGAGATAATCGACGCGGCCACAAATCTTAAGCTGATCGTGCGAGCTGGTGTGGGGCTTGATAACGTTGATGTAGATTATGCAAGACAAAAGGGCATCGAAGTGCGAAACACGCCAGCGGCTAGTTCCAACTCGGTAGCCGAACTAACGCTCGGGCACATCATATCCCTAGCCCGTTACATCTCCCGCGGCACAGTATCGGTAAAGACAGGAAAGTGGGAAAAGAAAGCCCTTAAAGGAATCGAAATCGAAGGCAAGACCCTTGGAATAGTTGGTGCCGGTCGCATCGGCCGGATACTGGCGCATAAGGCGGCAGCCCTTGGAATGAAGGTAATCGCCTTCGACAAATTCCTGGACAAAAGCCCGCTTCCAGAGATAGTCACCATGGTTTCCTTCGACGAGCTTCTAGCAACAAGCGACTTCATATCACTACATATACCGCTAGATCCAAAGGTAGGGCCCACAATAGGTGAAGCCCAAATTAAGAAGATGAAGGACGGGGTTCGTCTTGTAAATTGCGCTCGTGGAGGTGTTATCGATGAGGTAGCGCTAGCTGAGGCGTTGGCAAGCGGAAAGGTCGGGGGAGCAGCGCTGGATGTATTCGCTATTGAACCTCCTGCATCTGACAATCCGTTGTTTAGGCAGGAGAATGTCTCATTTACTCCCCACATCGGTGCTTCAACAGTAGAGGGCCAATCGCGCGTCGGAGCCGAAGCGGCGGCAACTGTTATCGAATTCGCTAAGGCGTCTTAGGAGAAAAGATGGCCCATATCATCCCATTTCGCGGCTTACGTTACTCTACCTCCCTTGCAGGAGATACTAGCAAGCTTGTAACTCAGCCTTATGACCGCATCGGTGAAGCAGAGCAAGACAAATATTACCAACGAAACCCTTATAACATAGTACGAATCATCAAGGGTAAAGCTCAGCCAGAAGCCGATGGGGACAATGTATATACACGTGCGGCCTCCTACCTCAACAGATGGATCGATGAAGGGATTCTAGTACGTGACAAGGCTGCTTCGTTATACGCATACCATCAAGAATACACTTTTGAGAAAGAGCGTCTTACCCGCAAAGGATTCATCGCCTTGGGCAAACTTGAGCCAGAGAGGGTTCATGCGCATGAGAATACCCTCAAAGGGCCAAAGGAAGATCGTCTACGCTTAATGCGTGCTACCGAGGCAAACTTCGGTCATATATTCATGCTTTATTCCGATCCGCAAAGAAATGCTGACATGGCGCTAAAGCAAGCTACTGCGGGCGTTACTCCAACGCTTAGCGCTACAGATGATTTTGGGAACAATCATTATGTATGGAGAATTGATGACCTCGAGGTGATTTCTGCTGTTAGCCAAGCTCTAGAGGACAAGGATTTGTACATCGCTGATGGTCACCATCGGTACGAGACAGCGGTTAACTTCATGCACGAGTGTAAACAGAAAGGCTGGCGTCCTGCTGCTCCAGAGTCGTATGACGTACGAATGATGACGCTGTTCAATATAGACGAGCCAGGTATGACTATACGCCCTATTCACCGCTTGGTACATGCCCTTCCCAATTACGACCCACAGGCTTTCTTGAAGAGAGCAGAGGAAGACTTCGATATCAAGTTACATTCTTGCCTATCCGAGATGGAACAGGGGGTTAAAGAGGAAAGGTTGAACCACTCCTTTGGTTTCTACAGTAGCGGAATTTATGCCTGCCTTACCCTAAAGGATGAGGGCATAATGGACAGACTGATAACAAGCAACTGGTCGCCCGATTGGAAACGATTGGATGTCTCAATCCTGCACACTGTGATACTTGATCGCCTGCTTGGCATCGACGCGCAGGCGCTGGAAGAGCAAAGAAACATAACCTATGCCCATGATCCCAAAGAAGCTGTAGCTGCAGTTGACAGGGGATCAGAGCAGATCTTCTTTCTCCTCAATCCAACCAGTCCATCCCAGGTAAGGCAGGTAGCAGACCACGGAGAGAAGATGCCGCAGAAATCAACCGATTTCTATCCAAAGCTTCTAACTGGCCTGGTAATTTCTAAGATGGAAATCGAGAAGGCCTAAGAACAAATATCTTAAGAAGAACCTACCTGGTTTTGCTGCCTGGTGTTTGTCATGTTGTAGACATCTAACTAGTTGCGATCTGCTACACATAGATAAGCCTCTCTAGCGTGACTACTGTGGGCAACCAAAAACAAGTATGCCCTTTTGATTCTAGTGGGGTCCGCTATGCAGCATGCGGTTTCCATCATTGCTGATTATTACCATTAACGCTTGAAGACCTTGGTGCTCACTTCTCTATGGGAATACTGTGATTGAAACTGAGTGTATTCAAGAACTAAAACATCATTTGAATTTTCCTCGAGCAAACGCCTTAGTTCTTGAATGCATCAAGGCTACAGAATTCAGATACGACATTAAGTTGGTTTTACTGCTGTATTAGTCAATCTGTTCCTGTTAAGTAATCGCTACCGGAAAAGGTCAAGATAGTACTGAATAAGTGTACGAACGTTTATAAGCTATTGAAAAAGATGACCGCCATTCTTATAGTTAGGAATATGAGCACGAGGAATACAGAGAAAGTTCAGTCCTTAATATGCCAGATTGTTGAGGCAGTGGGCTCAACCGAGGATCTGAATAAGCTATTTCCCGCCATTCGGCACATCCTTGGGCAAGTTGTTGACACGACGAATTTCCGCATCGCACTGTACGACAGGCAAAATGACACCATATCCCTGCCATATATGGTCGATCAGCGCGATACCTATCATCGTTTCGTGGCGGGAAAAACGCTTACCGCATGCGTGATAAAGGGAAACAGGCCACTTCTGCTCAACCCCGTGGAACGTGAGCGATTAGTTCAAACCGGGGCAGCTGAACCCGTGGGCCATCCAGCAAAGGCTTGGCTTGGTGTTCCACTCAGAGTGAAAAAGGATGTGATCGGTGCTGTTGTTGTGCAGAGCTACACCGATTCTACACTTTACACTGATGATGATAAAAAGCTCTTGGAGCTTGTCTCAGAGCATATTGGGACCGCCATAAGTCGAAAACAGGCGCAGGACAGGCTGCGAGAGAGCGAGCAAAGATTCCGTTCGCTAGTAGAAAACTCTCATGCAGGGATCGCCATTATAGATGATAACTACAGGTTCACCTACGTAAATCCGGAGCTGTGCCGAATGTCAGGTTACTCTGAGGAAGAGAGCCTTGGGAGGGACTTCCGAGATTTTCTCGCCGCAGATAGCAAAAAGCTCGTCTCTGAGCGTTATCTCCTCCGACAGCAGGGTAAAGCCACCCCGTCCCGATACGAGTTTAGCATAGTCTGCAAAGACGGGGAGAAGAAATGGGTAGAGATAAGCTCTTCGGTCATTGAGGACTCAGAAGGCAATTTAAGGACGGTTGCTCAGCTACTAGATATCACTGAGAGAAAGCGATCTGAGAAGGAATTGCAGGAATCAGAGATAAAATTTAGGACATTTTTTGACCGAATGCCTGATGCTCTCTTTCTGGAAGATGTTGACGGCAAAGTTATCGATGCTAATGAGGCTGCGTGCGAACTATTGGGTTACAACCACGAGGAGATAGCTAAGCTTTCCGTGGATGATTTGGTAACGGAAGGTAGCCCTGCTTTTCTCCCTAGAGAGATCGACGAAGCCGAACGTGAGGGAAGGCCATTGGAAACGATTAACAAGAGAAAGGACGGAACGCCAGTTCCCATTGAATTAAAGGGAAGAATAATAAGGCTTGGAAAACAAGAAGTGATGCTCGTCAGTGCCCGGAATATCACCGAACGCAAGAAGATGGAGCAAGAGATGGAGTCGCGCCGGTTGTACTTGGAAGGAGTGCTGGCAGCTGTCCCAGATGCAGTAATAACCCTTGATTCTAACTACAAGATCACAGAATGGAACGCCGGAGCGGAGAGACTGTTTGGGTATGCAAGCAAGGAGGCAATCGGACGGGACATCGACAAGCTTATTAGTGCGCCTGACATGATTGAGGAAGCGAAAAAGCTAAGCAAGCTCGTGGTTGACGGAGAGCACATCCCTCCTGCAGAACTTGTGCGATATAGTAAAAGTGGCCAGCGTGTAAGTGTCATTGCGGCTGGGGCCCCGCTCTTTGTAGGTGACAAGTTCATAGGAGCAGTCGCAGCCTATACCAACATTACAGCCAGGGTAGAAGCAGAGGAGAAACTGCGTGAGGCCTCAACAAAAATAGAGAGATTGCACGAGATAGCCCGTCAGTTAGCGGCCTGCTCAACCGAGGAAGAGGTCTACCAGATCACCGTGGAAGCAGCGGAGAAGATCCTCACCTTTTCCATGTGTGCTTTATCCATTCGGGAAGGCGACAGACTTCTGGTCAAGGCAGCCTCAACCAAAATTCCACCTGGGACAAGCAGAGGGAAGAGGCTTGATGAGGAAGGGCTAGATGTCAAAACCTACCATACCGGCGAGACCATCGTATTCGGCGATATAAGCGAAGTTCCTGAGGCAAGGCCGACTCGAGAGGGCTTCGTCAAGTCCGGGATCAGCGCTCCCATAGGCAATATAGGCGTGTTCCAGGTCATTTCAACCAAGCCAAACGCCTTCACTAAAGAGCATGCGCGTTTGCTCGAGCTGTTGTTGGGACACACTGCAGAGGCAGTTAAACGAATCCGCTTGCAAGTGGCCTTAAAGGAACAGGCGATTCGCGATGCCCTCACTGGCTTGTACAACCGGCATTTCTTTAACGAGAGAATCAGAGAGGAAGTGGAGCGCTCCAAACGCTACAACCATTCGATTGCCTTCATTATGGTTGACATTAACTGGTTCAAGGAGATAAACGACCGCTTTGGCCATTTGCAGGGAGATCGAGTGCTAAAAGCGGTTGCAACGGTGGTGAAAGATGCGGTGCGCGAGACCGACTTTGTAATCCGCTATGGAGGTGACGAGTTTTTGATTGTGCTTCCCGAGACCAACGGTGAGTCAGATATTGTCATAGAGAGAATTCATCGAGAGCTTGCTAGACGCAACAAAGAAAAACCCATTATTGAATTCCCCGTGACGTTGGCAGTGGGGACAAGTCACTGTAAACCTGGATGTACGCGAGCGTGGGAAGAAATCCTATCTGAGGCTGACCTCCAGATGTACCAGGACAAGAAAATACACAGGACAAAAGATTGATAAACAGAAGACCAATAACTATGT
>CAZKFV010000030.1:0-2869 GCA_964552295.1 uncultured Thermotogae bacterium
TAGTCTATCTCATTCAATGGTGATAGTGAAAAACTCCTGCCGCGGTGCCCAGATCTCTTCCATTCCCAAGGTGTATGTTCCGGCTGCATCATACTCATGAGTCAACAAACCGGTTCCAAGCACCATATCTATCTTAAGATGGTGGGCCTCTCCATCTCCCCAGGAGATCGAGTAGTCAATCCCGAATCGCCCCCAGTACCTTACAGTGACCTCGCGACCATCTTTCTCAACCAGGGAAAGGTAACAATCCACTCTTTCGACCAAGATAGACTCCGCAGCAACAACGTGGCCTTGCTTATCCCTGAGCTCTATATCGTACTCAGTAGGAATTTGATCTCCCGAACTCGTTCCTTCTACCGCTTGATAGAAGTGATAGTAAATCTCCTGTTCGGGAATCACATCAGACACTCCGTAAGAAGTCTCAACATCCCCCCAGTGAATTTCGTAGTCAAGTTCAGTTATTCCAGTTATCTCGACCTTCACCCAGCCCTGGTCATATTCGACGATCTCCAGCTCCGGAACCACTGGCGGGGTTTCAACTGAATCCGTACATCCTGCTAGAACCAGAAGCATTACGATCACACAAGCGGCTCTAATCTTCATGGCGCCTCCTCTTTGCATCGTGCTAATCTATTTATGCACTTTTCAGCGTTCGGTTTCAATTAATCATACAACTTATGTTGCATCTTCGTCTATTGCTTACCCCATAGTTAGCTAAGCCTGATCAGGTAAAGCGGGAAAAGAAGTAAGTGTTCTTGGGCGCAGAGCGGAGCCATGACCAAGATCAAAGCCTACCAGTATTCCAAAGCCAAGGGGATATATGTCAATGTACAGCGAGCCAAAGGACACCTACAGCTATGTCCCCTACTGGTATTCTAAGAATACCGTGTATTCTATCAGCAATCTTAAACGATCTGTTGGATTCACTGACGACCAGGTTCGCAAGCGACTTAAACTACTATTGCCAGCCTTTGCTGATGATTGCAAAGAGGTCTGCAAAGGGGAGATCCTGGTGGGACATCAAACCCTAACAGCTCTTCGGCGGATCGAAGATCTAGAAAAAGAGGGGCTTTCGCCAAACGACGCCGCAAGACAAGTCATGCAAGAATTGCTCTACGAAGATAAAACCACACAAACCATAGTAGGCCAACGTTTCGCGCCAATAGAGCAAGCCTTCACCCTTGAGGTGCTACGCACAGAGAATATGAAGCTGCGTCAGGAGATCGAGCGGTTACATAATCTTATACAGGAGCTAACCCGTTCCGCGGTACCACGGCACAGAAGATGGCTCCAAGGTTTAATAATTTCCTCTGTCCGTAGAAACCAAGCAAAAGAGGCTGCTGAACGCATCAATACTTAACTATGCCCTATAATACTCTGGGCTCAAATCGCTGCTTCGACTAACCTAAGCACATCCCAATTTTCAATAATGCGCAAGGCCACACTTATCCTTTGCCCTCTTCGCGTATCCTTCTTTCCGTCTCGATAGCAATCTTCACCTTGTACCTATCAAAGAAATTGTAAAGCGCAAGACCCAGAGCCACTACACCTATTATCAGCGCTGCTATTGACATGGTTTCCTCCTTTTTCCAGATTCTGTGTCTCTAAGAACACTACGTTCAATTACGATCATCCATTCTTTCTGCTTTCTCTTTCTGTGAAACGATGTATCCGCGTGACTTGCTCTTTCTCCTCAGCATCGACATCACCAGAAGCCCCATAACAAACCCTGCGGCTACTAGTCCAAGAGCTAGCTGATAGCGGGGGAGTTCTACTGACCAAGACAAGAACGTATACCGAACAAGCGCGAGATTCTCCGCAATAAAGATACCCAGTAAAGCAACCAGTAACAACAGTATTGTCAATTTTAAACTCATCATATGCAGCCCTAATAACTGACTAACTCACACCTCCCTACCTAACATTTATTATACAGAATCCTGGCCATTCAGTCAAGGGCGCATAGAGAGTTGTTGCCTTCCTATCTTGGGTTTTGTAGCGTGCCCAGCTTGTTTACCCCGCCTGCCCTGTGAAATATCCGCCTTTCAAGTATTTCGCGGGGTGGAGTCTTACTCCACTGGGGCCTGCCACGTTAGGGTTTGTCGCATTGAAACGCCACAAGCGCAACGTCGCACACGAGGTGCAACGCTACATAAGAAATAATATATCAACGATCATGCTTTTGTAACGTCCGCAGCTCGCTTGCCACGTTTAAGAGGCACAGTCGGCAGTTGGCAGTTGGCAGTCAGAAAACCAAACGGGTACAGGCACTGCCTCGCTATCGCTCGGCCGAGCCAGTCCCCTGGAGCCAGTCCCTTTTCTTAGCGGCTCGGCGCCGGGAATCCCTGTATTTCTCCAAGGCGATAATCTGTGAGCACAGCAGCCTATAGGTCTAAGAGAAGCTTGGCATAGTCCCCATGTGAGCCAATCCAAAACCAGATTATCTCCTCCCCATAACGAGCTCCGAGTGCTCGATAAGCGAGAGTGATCCGGATCGAATAAACAGGCTTTATGGGATGCACCTGCCTAAAGCGCAAACTTGGGTAATAAGGGTCTTTCTCGAAGAGCTGATAAGCGCCTCGAGCCTGGCGCTGTACATGGCGCGGGAGTTTCCTAAATGCTTTACGAAAACGCTCTGTCGTATGTGACTTCATAGAGCATTGGAATCAAGCGGCTGCGACTGCCCACGCCGATGCTCTGCAATGGCTTCATCGGCCAAGCGGGCAAGAACATCCGGCGAATTAGCAAAGACCTCTTCCCAGCTACGTTCAGATGCCAGCTCCTCCAAAATCCAGGAGGCAAAAGCCTCTTGCTCTGACTCCGATAGTTTGGCAGCCTCAGCAAAAGCCTTCTCAAGTAGTTTAGTCAT
>CAZKFV010000031.1:0-27405 GCA_964552295.1 uncultured Thermotogae bacterium
GTTCTTGAACCGTACAGTGGCAGTATGATGATTACTTGCCGCTACATGCAAGTATTACTCTAAGAGAAACTTCACGCTGCTGTGAACAGCAAAACGAGGTTGAGCTGTAGTCGCGATAAGAGCTATTGGTAGTTGAACAGGGCGTTGGTTTATCCATATTAGGATGGCCGGATTAGATCACTTGATAAAACGTTATCTAGCAGCTTGCGTTCTAGTTAACCAGTTCCATTGTTGGCCCTTCCTGTGAAGTAGAACCCTGTGGCGGCAATGCCAGCGATTATTCCAATAGTACCCCACAGGAGGAGAGGTTTCTGCGCTAGGTAATCGAGGAGCCAACCACCAACAAATGGTCCGGCTGACCAGCCAAGTGCCTCGCTGAGACCAAAGAAACCCATATAGCGACCGATCTTTCTGTGTTGCGCGCTATTTGCCACAGTAGTTGTTGCGCTTGGAGAGAAGATTACTTCTCCAAGAGTAATTACTACCATAGAGCCCAGAAGAAAGTAGAAAGACGGTGCCAGACTAACAGAAAAGTAGCCGGCTGCGAACAAGATAGCCCCTAGGCTGAGTGCTTGGCGTGTTCCGATCCTTGAAGCAAGCAGAGCTGCTGGCCACTGGAACAAAACAACTATTATGCCGTTCAACGTGTAGACAAGCCCTAACTGCACGTCGGTTATTCCTATGAATTCGGTCGAGAAGACAGAAAGGGTACTGGCGAACTGCCCCATCACCAAGAAAAGTATGAAACTGAAGCCGCAGAACGAAAGAAAGCTTCTGTCTCGTCCGACATCTAGAACCTTTGATAGCATGAACCTCTCAGCCGGCTGATTGTGTCTAGATTCCGTGATGAAGACGATCACAAGGAACATACCGATGAGGCTGGCAGCGCCGGTAACTAGGAATAGGGGCCAGTAAGAGATGATCATCAGAAATCCTCCGATCGCGGGGCCAATTGCCCAGCCAGCGTTTGCCCCGATGCGTATGATTCCAAAAGCCTCTACTCGCTGCTCTTGTGGCACGATGTCGGCAACCATGGCATCGATGCCCGGTTTCATTAGCGCGCCAAGGAGCCTTACAAGCAGGTAAGCTAGCGCAACAGCAAGATATGAGGCGCGAATGAAGATCGAGTAAGACATGGCAAAGAAAAACAACGCGCGCACCCCCAGAGTAGCTGCAATTAGGGGTTTGCGTCCAACGCGATCGGCAAGCTCTCCTCCAATGATGCGTCCAACTGCGCTTATCAAGGCTGAAAAGAGCATAATTGTCCCTACTGCCTTCATGGGAAGACCTAATTCTCGGTATAGGTAGAGGCTCACAAACGGCATACCTGCACCAAAACCGATCGAGACGATCAATCGAACCGTAAAGAGAGTCCATAGCCTTTTATCGTAGCTATTGTATATTTCTTTGAATCGTTTAAGAGGCTTGTTAAGGGGCATAAAATCACTATCCAAATAGCAGGCGGACCATAAAGACCAATATAGGTGCGACAGCGAGCGCTGGTAGGAAGTTACCCGCCCGTAGATCGCGCAGCTCAAGTAGCTTTAAAGATAACACAACTAAGATCACTCCTCCTACAGCATCCAGCTCAAGCAGCAGCGGTGACTGTGAAAGCGTGCTTGTGCTGACAGAAGATGTAAAAAGGCGTGCAACCAGGCTTATTCCTCCCTGGTAAATGAGAACGATGAACACTGAGAGAATTACTCCTGGGCCAAGTCCGGCGACAAGGACGATAGAAGAGATTCCATCCATAACGGACTTTAACCCCAGTAATTGCCAATCACCGTAAAGGCCATCACGTAATGCACCAAGAATTGCTATGGGTCCAACACAGAATAAGAGACTAGCGCTGACGAACCCTTGCGAGATCGATCCGTGAGATGCCAGACTAGGAAAACGATCCTGTAAGCGCTGGCTAAGGGAAGAAAGCCTGTCTTCTATCCCTATTGCTGTTCCGATAACTCCGCCCACCACCAGGGAGATCAGTAGAATAAGCACATTCTGTGTCTCCAGCGCCAGGTCTATTCCCACAACAAGTGTTACCATTCCTATCGCTGATGTAGCAAGCTTACTGATCTTTTTCGGGATTCGTGCACCACTAGCCATGCCGATAAAGCCGCCCACAATAATTGTTGCTACATTGATGAGTGTTCCTACCATGCAGCAGATCGTATCCGTCTTGTGGGTAATGGGCAACAAATATTAATGAGCCAACATCGTTTCTGACCTGCTAGATTGATGGGCGTTGTGGCAATTAGCAGTGTTTGATGAATCAAGCAGGTTGTTGAGGTTCAGAAAGATTAATCTTTAGCGCATCACCAGCCATGTACCCACAAGCAGGATCAGTACCCCCGCAACTCGGGAAGGATCGAGGGGATGATGTGTGGCCTGCAAAAGCCCGAAGTGGTCAATGATGGCGCCAAGAGTCAGTTGAACTGATATGGTAATGGTAAGTGTAGTTGCCAGGCCAAGGCGAGGGACTACATAGCTAACTGAAGCGATGATTGCTACCCCCAAGAATCCTGCACAAAGCGTGTACCACGGTAGACTACGCCATGAGGACAGATTGCCTCCACCTACCAACAGAAGAAGAACACTGGCCAGTAACAACCCGCCCAGATGTACAATGAATACGCTCTCTATTATGCCTAGCTTCTCACCGATAAGCCCCGAAAATAGTGATTGGAGGCTTATTGCAGCCCCTCCGGCCATAGCGACCATTATCACTATGAAAACTACTTTCATGTAACACTCTCCTCAGCTAGTAATAGCCGGCAATTTTATCATTGGGTTGCCTCAAGGGGATGTAAGGTCTTGCTGCCCAAATTGCCTGCCCCCGAGCGTATGTGATATCCTAGCCAAGGTAGTGAGTATTAACAACCAATACAGGAAAGCCGTTATGGCAAGCTAAACATAGCATGAGGCCTTCATGGTCTTCTCTTGCCTTGACTAGGCTGCGGGGTGATCCGAGGAGGTTTTGATGGATGCAATATTGATTATGGTAGAAGATGGATATGAAGAGCTTGAGCTATGGGTACCTTACTTTCGGTTTCTCGAGGCGGGTTATGTTGTAGAGATCGTAGGCAATGAATCCGGGCACGTATACGCTGGAAAACACGGGATTACCGCAACAGCAACACGATCGTTCGCGGGCGTTAGCCTGGAAGGTGTAAAGGCTATTGTAATCCCTGGAGGCCTGGCCCCCGACAGGCTAAGACTCCGTGAAGATGCACTTGCTTTAGTTCAGCAAGCTAACGATAATGGGACGATCATTGCCGCCATCTGTCACGCAGGATCTGTACTCATCTCAGCGGGGATCGTCTCTAACAGGCGGCTAACCTCTTATCGCTCGATTCGCGACGACCTCCTGGCTGCTAACGCAGAATGGATAGATGAGCCGGTAGTGATAGATGGAAACCTCATCACATCTCGTACCCCAAGCGACCTTCATCAGTTCTTGCCAGCGATACTCGATGCGATTGCGCCCTAAGGCGCAATCGCATCTACATGTCATAGATTAGGATGGGGTCAAAGATCGGGTAGGGGTCAATCGGAAGCTTCATGTCCATGATAGTGATTGACTTGGTTGCTGAGGCTGGTGCCCCTTGATCATCAATAACCGTCAAAATTATGGTGAATTTTCCTGACGCATTGTACGTATGAGCAGTGGTTACTCCCGTAGCAGTTTCACCATCACCGAATATCCAGTTGTAAGAAGTGATTGTCCCATCGGCGTCGCTTGATGAACCGGCGTCGAAATCCACCGTGACTGGAGGTTTTGCATAGGCAACGTTGAACGCCGGGTCGGTAGTGAAGCTAGCTGTGGGGAGGGAGTTTGCAGGTGAGGTAACCGTAATTGTATGCGTGATAGTGTCCTCTTCTTCGTTATCGTCAGTTACTGTTAATATCGCCTGGTAGGAGCCACTTGATGTATAGGTATGCACCACTGCTACGCCTGATCCGTGTGCACTACCATCTCCAAAATCCCAATCATAGGAGGAAATAGTACCGTCTGTATCTTCAGATTCGGAAGCGTTGAACATAACATTCAATGGCGGCTCTCCGGAATTGGGAGTGGCGCTGAAAGTGGCTGTGGGCGATTCGTTCTCCGGGGCGGTTACCGTTACTACCCACGATGCGGTGGCTAGAGCCCCAGAATCGTCTACCACGGTCAGAATCGCAGTGTAGATACCTTCTTGCATGTAGATATGCGTACCGGATACCCCTTCACCGTTTTGCCCGTCACCAAAACTCCAGGTATATGAAGCAATTGTCCCATCAGGATCGTTTGACGCTGAAGCATCGAACGACACGGCTAACGGCGCCGGTCCTCCTGTAACGTTAGTTGTGAAGCTTGCCGTTGGAGCTACATTCTGAGTTACACAAGCCGTCAACAAAGCAATCACACCGAGAAAGAAAAGCCCAACGAGGATCTGTTTTCTGTTCACTGCCATCACCTCAACCCATCATAGTGCGATTACCGCCCCATGACAAAACGTCCTATTCATCCTATACTCTCTTTCGCAATGAGCGAAGACTCACTCTCTGATCTTAACAAGCAGCAGCGTGCAGCTGTTACACACGGCGAAGGGCCGCTCATGATTTTGGCCGGCGTTGGAACTGGTAAGACGACGGTTATTACACGCCGGATTGCTTGGTTAATCGCTGAAAAACGAGCTAAGCCTGCTGAGATACTTGCCTTAACCTTTACTGAGAGGGCGGCAGCGGAAATGGAGGAGCGAGTTGATCTTCTTGTACCTTACGGTTACATTGAGGCAAGGATAGGCACCTTTCACTCCTTCTGCGATTCAATACTTCGTGAGAATGCCATCCTTCTTGGTTTGTCGCCTGACTATCGAATTCTCACTGAGCCTGAACAGGTGATTTTTCTCAAGGATCACTTGTTTGAGCTGCCTCTAGAGCGATTTCGCCCACTGGGAAATCCCTTGAAGCACCTGTCAGCTCTTCTTACCCTTCTCTCCCGCGCTAAGGATGAAGATGTCACTGCTGAGGAATACCTTGCTTACGCCGAGAAGCTTGCTGCTGACAAAGATAAGGATTTGCCGGATGAAAAGAGGGCTTTGCAAGAGGAAGAGATTGCTGAGCAGATAGAGATTGCTAAGGTCTATGCTTCTTATCAGCGCTTAATGGCAGAGAATGGGTTTGTTGACTTCGGTGATCTGATCGCACTTACCCTGAAGCTGCTGCGGGAAAAACCATTGGTGCTCAAGCGCTATCAGGAGAGGTTCCGTTACATTCTTGTAGACGAATTCCAAGACACTAATTATGCTCAATTTGAGCTTCTCAAGCTGTTGGCCGAGCATCGTAATCTGTCCGTATGCGGCGATGACGATCAATCGATCTATAAGTTCCGTGGAGCAGCTATCAGCAACATACTAGGATTTCGTAAGCAATATCCAGATGCCGATGTTGTAGTGCTTACGGATAATTATCGCTCTACGCAACAGATCCTAGACTCAGCCTATCGTTTGATACAGTTTAACAACCCCGATCGGCTGGAGGCACGCGAGGGGATAGTGAAACAGCTTCATTCAGTTGCTGGTAACGGAATGCAGGTACAACACCAGCATTTCCAGGAGATTGATGATGAGTGTGACTTTACTGCTCAAACCATCGCCAAGGGAATAGAAAAAGGGCGATCCTACATCGACTACGCCATCCTTGTACGCAGCAATGCTCAGGCCGACAGCTTCTTGCAGGCGCTTAATCTACTTCATATACCATGGCATTTCTCGGGCAGTCGTGGCCTTTATGATCGAGAAGAAGTGAAAACCATTATCGCCTTTTTGCGTATTCTCTCCGATCCACGTGATAACACCTCTTTTCACTACGTTGCTAGCTCATCACACTATCAAGTTCCCGCAGAGGATCTTGCTTTAGCTACCAGTTACTCGCACCGCAGAAATAAGAGCCTTTTTGAGATCTTCCGTGTGGCCAAGGAAAGCGAAGAGTTTCTTAGTCTTTCTGAACTTGGACGCAATTGCATCACCCGCCTGGTCGATGATCTTGCAACCGCACTCTCTTTGGCCTCACAGGAGAAGACGGGGGAGGTGCTGTATCATTATCTTACAGAGCAAACCGGAACCATAACTGCGCTTTCGAATTCCGCAAATCCTCAAGATGCTGTCAAGATGCAGAATATTGCCAAGTTCTTTTCCCTAATAGAAAGATTCTCTCGAGTGGCCAGGTACGACCGTGTACCGTGGTTTATTGACTACCTTGACTCCCTAATAGAGGCGGGAGACAATCCTCCTGTTGGAGAAGCAGATTGGGATGAAGATGCGGTGAATGTCCTGACTATTCATCAGGCCAAGGGCTTGGAGTTTCCCATTGTCCTTCTTGTAGGCCTTGTTTCTGGTCGCTTTCCATCCCGGCATCGCCGTGATGCAATTTCCTTACCGGACGGTTTGATTAAGGATATCATGCCGGGTGTCGAGTCAGACTTCCACAAGCAGGAAGAGCGGCGTTTGTTTTACGTGGGAATGACCCGCGCCAAGGAAGGCCTATACCTGACAAGCGCTAAGGACTATGGAGGCAAACGTCCTCGAAAGCCAAGCCAATTTGTTTGTGAGGCACTAGACCTGCCGTCAGCTGATCTGGAGGTTGTTAAGGATTCACCGCTTTCCTCAATTCTCAGAAGAAAAAAGCAACCTGTGGAAAATGTGATAACAGGAAAATCAATCCACGTGCCCCGTGGCGAGGAAATGCTGGCTTTGAGCAACCGTAAGATCGACGATTATCTCACCTGTCCGATGAAGTACCGATACATTCATATTCTTAAGGTGCCTATACGCCAGCATCATTCAGTGATTTACGGAAGCGCAATACACCGAGCAATCAAGAGCTATAACATGTCCATCCAGGCTGGAAAGAGCATGACTTTGTCACAATTGCAGAAAACCTTTCGGCAAGCGTGGCAGTCGGAAGGATTCCTTACGCGTGAGCATGAGGAGCTGCGGTACCAGGAGGGTATGGAGGCGCTAAGAGAATTCTATTTGCATGCACAAGCGGAAGTATCGATTCCCACATACATAGAACAGCACTTTTCATTTGTAGAAAGTGGAGTGAAGATCATCGGTGTCTTTGATCGTATTGATATTCCACACATGAATCGACCTGAGACCGGAGTGATAATTGACTACAAGACATCGCAAGTCAAAGATGAGAAAGAAGCTACTAAGAAGACTAATGGAAGTAGGCAGCTGGCGATTTACGCCCTGGCTTATGAACATCTTTTTGGCGTCTTGCCCTCAGCTCTTGAGCTTCGCTTTTTAACCCCCAGTCTCATTATAGGAAGAATTGCTCCCACCAAAAGCGCGCTAGAAAAGGCACGTCAGGAGATCGCACAGGCAGCCGAAGGAATTCGGGCGGATCGCTTTCCAGTTGAACCAAGTTACTTTGCTTGTGATTACTGTCCTTATCGAACTATTTGTCCAGCAAAGAAGTAGAAAGCATGTAAGCGCGCCTCAAGGGCAACAACTTGACATGCAATTGCTTCATAACCAACGTTACTATGCGCTAGTTCCGTAACCTTGCTTGTAGGATAAGGAAATACGGGACCACATGAGCTAGTTGCAAGTTTGAGTGTTTAAGCACTTATCAATCACAGGGCTTTGGTTCAGCCAGCTTTTCAACAGAGAAGCCGGAGGCTGCTTCTCGCCAGGAAAAAGCATGCTCGTCGATATGTTGTTTCTTATGTAGCGTCGTAGTTTACCTGCGACGTTGCGGTTGTGCGGTTTAAATACGACAAACCTCTGGAAACGAGAAATGCCTTCAGTTCGTCCATACTCATTACGCGTGCGTCTGTCATCGTCAAAATCATGCCTCCTATCTGCCTGTGCGTTGCCTGCTTGCGCGCAGCGCGCAGGCAAGCACGCAGACAGGTGATTAGACACACGCGCCTGCGTTACCAATGCCATATCATGCTCATCTCCCATGAGAAACACCCCCTGGCTTCATGCTCATCTTGTATGAGACAACTCTATGATGAGACGTAAGACTTGTATTGGCGTACAATAACCCTATGGCTGAGAGAGAATCCAATATCAAGCATAGGAACTTGACCAGTGGTCCTATCGCTCGCACGCTTCTTGTTTTAGCATGGCCAGTCATGCTATCGAACCTTTTTCAGACCATTTATAACCTGGTCGATACCTTGTGGCTGGGGCGCCTCGGCGCAGTCGCAATTGCTGCTCCAACGATTGCCTGGCCTCTAGTTTTCTTGGTTATTTCTATTGGGGCGGGTATTACTATCGCGGGCACAGCTCTTGTGGCTCAGTATACGGGAGCACAGAGGTATGAAGAGGCAAACAGTGCTGCAGGACAGGTCTTCTCCTTTACCGGGCTTCTTGCCATTGCTCTGGGGATTGTGGGCGCGGCAGTAGCACGCCCTTTGATGGTAGCGATGGGGGCTGGGACGGATCTTTTGCCTGCAGCTACATCGTACTTGCGCGTTATATATGGGGGGATTCCAGCCATGTTTGGCATGTTCGTCATTACCGCATTGCTTAATGGCGTTGGTGACACCATTACTCCGATGAAGCTGATGGGGATTTCAGTTGTGCTAAACACAATTTTCGATCCCTTATTAATCTTCGGGTGGGGCCCGTTTCCCGCTTGGGGTGTAACTGGTGCGGCCGTCGCCACGGTTATTTCGCGCGGTATGGTGGCTATTTACGGTATTTACCTTCTCTTCTCAGGAAAGGTGGGGATTCACCTTCGATTACGTCACTTGCACCTAAGATGGAAAACAGTGAAACATGTACTCTTAATCGGTGTCCCGGCCTCGTTTGGTCAATCTGCCACTGCGCTTGGCTTCTCGATCATGACAGGGATCCTGGCTCGCTTTGGGACAGCTGTTGTAAGCGCGTTTGGAATTGGCAATCGCATAATATCAATTGCCATAATGCCTGCAATGGGGTTAGGACAAGCTGTTGCTACCATGGTAGGGCAGAATTTGGGAGCAGAGGAGACTAAGCGTGCGGAGCATTCGGCGTGGGCAGGTATGGGTATATCAACAGCATTTCTTCTTGCTGCCAGTGTTATTGCTTACTTTTTGAGGACATCGCTAGTACGTATCTTCATTGACAATCAAGAAGTCATTTCGCTTGGCGCAAACATGTTTGCAATCACTGCTTTAGCCTTCCCATTTATGGGCATCCTTCAGGTGACTATTGGCGTCTACCAGGGATCGGGACACACAGTGTACTCAATGTTTTTCTCCATCTTTCGCTTGTGGGGCCTACGCATTCCCCTTGTCTATTTCCTTGGTTTCTCCCTTGCTATGGGGGCAGATGGTGTATGGTGGGCAATGTTCATATCAAACTTTGGTGCTTCGGTTTTATCTATTGGTTTCTTCTTCTCTGGCAACTGGAAGCAACGAATCATCAAAGAAGCGCCATTTGCAACTAAGCAGATTCCTTGTGATCCTAGGTCTGCTGAAGCAGCAGTGGAAGAGCCAGCTTCCTTGCAAAGTTGATTGCGCTTTTCTAACCTATTTGTGTAGCACAACCATGTAGAGGAAGAGGAAGTTATTTCAGAAGGATTTTGCATTTGCATGACGACTTAGGTAGTTAGAAGGGAGAAGAATGCAGACGATAACAGTTGAGCAGGCGGCACTTCATATTGGCCAGGAGGTTACCCTGCGGGGATGGCTATACAATAAACGCTCTAGTGGAAAGATAATATTCCTTCAACTGCGGGATGGAACTGGTGTTATCCAGGCAGTGATAACCAAGCTAGAGTTACCAGAAATGTTTGCTACAGTGGACCAACTGCAGCGCGAAACGTCCATCATACTGACCGGCACGCTACGTGATGATAAGCGAGCCCCCAGCGGGTGTGAGCTTCAACCAACGAAGCTGGAGGTTGTTCAGGAGCCAATAGAGCCTTTTCCCATAGAGCTAACTGAACATACCCCGGGCTTTTTAATGGATCACAGGCATCTATGGATCCGCACCGGAAGGCAAGTCCCCATCTTACGTATACGCGACGCCGTTTTTCGAGCTTTGAGGGACTTTTTCTACAAAGAAGGGTTTGTGGCCACGGAGGCGCCTGTTCTTACTGGGACCTCTGTGGAGGGCACAACTACTCTTTTTGAGGTGGATTACTTTGGTGAGAAGGCATACTTGGGCCAAAGCGGGCAGCTTTACCTAGAGGCAACTGCGATGGCCTTAGGAAAGGTTTACTGGATTGGTCCGGTATTCCGGGCGGAAAAATCCAAAACGCGCAAGCATCTTACAGAGTTCTGGATGGCCGAAGGAGAGATGGCTTACTATGACCATGACGATAACTTGAGGTTTCAGGAGGAGATGGTTGCTTACGTTGTGGATGCAGTAACAAGCGAAAGAAGGGTCGAGCTTGGGCAACTAAAACGCGATATAGATTTGTTGCATGATGAATCCAGGCCACCTTTTCCCCGCATCGACTACGGTGATGCTGTAAAGCTGCTGCAAGAAAAAGGGCAGGATATCTCCTTTGGCGATGACTTCGGCGCTCCTCAGGAGGCAGCCCTTAGCGAGCATTTTGGCAAGCCCGTATTTATTGAGCGCTTCCCCAGCAACATGAAGCCCTTCTACATGAAGAGGGATCCGCAGGATAGCAGTCGAGTGCTTGCCGCTGATCTAATTGGCCCAGAGGGATACGGAGAGCTTATTGGGGGGAGTCAACGTGTGGACGATTTGAACGAGCTCATAACCCAAATGAATGAAAGCAACCTTCCTCTTGACAAGTATCAATGGTATCTCGACCTTCGTCGATACGGATCTGTGCCTCACTCGGGCTTTGGTCTTGGAGTGGCGAGAACCATTGCCTGGATATGTGGGATTTCACACATCCGTGAAACCATCCCATTTGCTAGGCAATTGAACCGCCTTTACCCATAAGTTGCTACAGCTGGGCATTTTGTTCTCTTGACAGCCTTGAGATCCCGCGGTATACTTCGGTCCGCGTTAGGTAAGTGATGAGAATGAGCGCTCGATATTGAGCGCTTTTGAATGTTTTCTCAGTCCGAATAGGCTGAGGCAGTCACCACCAAACAAAACAGGGGGACTTGCGCCGCGAGATTAGAATAGAGCAGTCGGCGAGTCCGCGACTAGGTGTCGACCGAACTTTGGGTTTACAACCCAAGCTTGAAGGTAAGAAAAGGCGCGCTGTTTCACCTCCTTGGCGGCGCTTGACCAGCCTTCTGAATGGTTACCGTTCGAATCGGCAGGGCAAGGGAAACCGGGTCCCCCTCTTCCCTCCTTACGTCATGTAAGCCAAGAAAGACATATTGTAGTTAGAAAGACCTTATCTGCGAAGTTGTATCAGAATGTCCACTGCTTGTAGATCCTCTCCCGCTATGAACGGATTTAGATCAATCTCTGCGATCTGGGGAATGTCTAGGCTAAGTTGGCTTAGATTGTGTAACACTCTGGATAAGCTGGCTATGTTGACTGCCGGATTGCCGCGAAACTCCTTCAGCAACGGGAAAGAACGTATGGAGCGGATCATCCGTTGTGCATGCTCGATTGATAAGGGGGCTACTCCAAATGACACGTCCTTAAGCGCTTCCACGAACGTTCCCCCTATACCAAACATGATCACAGGCCCAAACGATGGATCCCGATTCATTCCCATTATCAGTTCGCGTCCTTCTATCATGGGTTGTAGTAGGATTTGCCCGTCGGATAGAGCTTCCTTTTTGATCACTTCGGTTAGGCGTTCTAGACTGCAAGAAAGCTCATTTTTGTCCTTTATTCCCGTCACCACGGCGCCACGCTCGAAGCGATGAAATAGATTCACAGAATCGATCTTCGCTACCACTGGATAGCCAAATGCTGAGGCGAACTTCTGTGCTTGTTTGATATCTTGGACATATGAGAACGCACAGACTGGAATACGATACGCTGCGAGTAAATCCGCTCCTTGAGCGAAAGTCAAGCTAGTTTGTCTCTGATCATTGGCCAGCTGGATAATCTTGCCTGCGCGTTTGCTATCCATTTTCTCATTATGAGGCATTGATCGTGGCGCTCGATATAGCTTTTGCACACGGCAAAGTGAGGCCAAGGTGTCAACGGCGTTTTCAGGCATGGTGTATACCGGTATCTGAGTTGAGGTCAGTCGAGTTCGAAATAGCTCTAGATCTGGGCTGTGGCTAAGGGTACAAACTAGAACGGGCTTGTCCGGGTATTCATTGACGACGCGTACTATTCCTTCTGCTAGGTCCTCTGGAGGCTCATTGAATACTAATGGAAGCCGGAAGATAACTATTGCTGCATCGACCTCGTTCAGCGTTTCGCGCAGCGCGTCTTCGTAATTTGCCGATGTAGCTGTAGCAATCACATCAATCGGATTTGCCAACCCTGCCTCCGGGGGCAGGAATGTGGCTAGCCTGTCTTTTACGTGTTTTGACATTTGCGGAACTTTGATCCCAGCTCGTTCACAAGCATCTGCGGCTATAATTCCAGCACCTCCGGCATTGGTTAGCAAGACAACTTTGTTTCCTTTGGGAATCACTCCCCATTTTAGGGCTCCAAGCACTGTCAGCGCTTCCTTGATGGAAGAGACGCGAATTGCGCCGCTCTGATTGAGAAATGCATCCACAATAGCATCTGGGCTCGTTAGCGAACCTGTATGTGATGCCACTGCGGCTGCTCCCGCTTGCGTGCGGCCAGATTTTAGTACAACTACCGGTTTCGAGCGTCCGATTCTTTCGGTGATGCTTCTAAACAAATGCGGATCAGCAAAGCTTTCCAGATAAAGAAAAAAAAGGTGAGTGTAAGGGTCATGTGCAAGGTAGTCCAAGAAATCGTTCTCCGATAGCCCAGCACGATTTCCTAAATTGATAAACTGAGAAATCCCTAACTTCATTTGCTCGAAGAATTCAAGTACAGTCTCCCCTAAAGATCCGCTTTGCGAAATGAAAGCTATTTCTCCATTGCTTGGAAACCATCGAGAGAACGATGCGTTCAGTGATACTTTAGGATCAGCATTTATTATTCCCATGCAGTTGGGCCCAACAACGTTAAGATTGTGTTTCTCAATGAGTTTCTTAAGCTGGTTCTCACGCCTTATTCCATCCTTTCCGCTCTCCTTAAACCCCGCCGTAATCATTACCAGGTTAGTTATTCCGGCCTCAATACACTGGCCTAGGGCTTCCAGAACAAGGTTGCCCTTGATTGCCAACACGGCAAGATCAGTTCCCTCAGGAAGTTCATCAATCGAGTTATAGCATCTCAATCCGTCTACTTCCTCATATTTCGGGTTTACTGGGTAAACCTTTCCCTTGTAACCACAGCTTATGATGTTTCGCAGTATCTCTCCGGCAACTGAACCTGAGCGTGGACTGGCCCCCACAACTGCTACCGAGTGAGGAGCAAGGAGTTCTGTTAGGTCTCTAGGCATGAGGGCGCATTCCATAAACTATCAGAGCGATCAACCCAACAGCGATTATAAGATCTCCAATACTGAAGGCGGTGGACAGAGGCATCCAACCTGGCAGATAGAGCCAATCTCCAAGTGCATTTAACTTGGTCTTTTCGCTCATCAGGACTATGTTACCCATGAAGCCGTTTGTAGAAACCTTCAAGGCGATCTCTGGCTGGCCAGCACAGGAAAGGGCGTGTACCGATGATGGCATTCTTCCTCCGTTAAGAGAGATTACCACAAGATTGCAGATTGATCCGGAAGCAATTATGAGCATCGGCCATACACGATAATTGATGACAAAAAAAAGGAATAGGAGCCCATAAGAGGCGAGATGGAGCTGTGTTGTAAGATAGGGGAGAAGGGGTTGTGAAGAGAAAAGAGGGAAAATAGCAAATTGGATTAATATCGCGATCGCTACCAGCAACAGGGAACGCAAGCGCAGCATTGACAAGTGTCTTATCCTGCCGCCTAACGCGTACCCTGCCAAAACCCCAAGAAAGACTGCTCCGATTAGAAACATAGGCCTGATGGGGATTTTACCTTCAGGGGCCTCTATGTGCAATCAGAAAGTGATGGTTGCTCATGCGGCATGTTAGAATGAGGGTGTTGTTTACCAATGTGATAGTTGTCTGATCTGTATTTTAGTAAAAGGGGCAACTAGCTCTTAGTTGCCCCTCTAGGCGATACGCGTTTTAAGATAATGTCAGTTACGGGCAGCAAGAACCACAGCAAGTACCAAGCTCAAAGTGAACTCTGATGTGTATCGTCCCCCACACATAGGGTCTTCCTGTGCAAGGAGCGATCTCGATGTATGGGCTGTGCGAGATGCAGCACGGACAGCTATCGATTCGGGTGCAGCAACATGTACAACAATTCATCGGGGCTGGCCAGGGCTGGATCTTTACGTAGTTATTGACTTCTCCAGCTGTTGTGGTTTGAATCACTAAGCGGTAGATACCCAGCGGAACCTGGTTACAGTGTCCATCGGTCTGATCCCATACTATCTCGTGATGATGCCCTTTAGGAACGTTAGGAAATTGTTTCTGATAGATGATTGTGCCATCGAGTGCTTCTACTCTCCATCCAGTTATGAGAGGAGTCTCTGGGGTTGGACACTGGAAGAAAAACTCCGCTGGTACCACTAGCTTGAAGCCCACATCAACCCCTTGCCAGTAGCCCGTGTAACATATAGGTTCGTCTCCAACAGGGGGAGCGAAACATCCACAATGAGCTGTTGCCAGAACCCCCGCCAAGCCAACAACCAACACAGCCACCATTAAAGCTCTCTTCACCCGTACCACCTCCGTATCTATAGGCCAAAAGGTAAGCAGATCTTCTGTGCTTGCCGTTTCTCAAACACACATCGTCTTATATTTTACACCCAACTAGGGATTAAGTTTCAGGCTACTTCCAAGAACCCTTTTTGCCGGCATCATTCTGTACACTGTACAAATTGCAGGCATTTTATGCCACCATGCTTTTTCAGAAACGTACTGGGCGAACATAAGCATCCTTACCTGCGTATGTAGAGGCCGTTTTGAGTTCTTCCTCGATTCGTATCAGCTGATTGTACTTTTCCACTCGCTCTCCGCGCGCTGGAGCACCGGTCTTCAGGTGGCCAGTATCTAGTCCCACGGTAAGGTCGGCGATGAAGGTATCTACTGTCTCTCCGCTCCTATGAGATACGAATGCGCCCCATCCGTTGAACTGCGCTAGCCGTGTCGCTGCCACTGTCTCAGTCAAGGTGCCGATTTGGTTCAACTTGATCAGTGCAGCATTGGCAGCATTCTCATCGATTCCCCTCTTAATACGCTCTACGTTAGTAACAAACAGGTCATCACCTACCAGTTCGATTATGTTGCCGATACGCTGGTTTAAGAGCTTCCAGCCATCCCAATCATCTTCGGCCATACCATCCTCGATGAGCACAATCGGAAACTCCTCAACCAGTTTCTCGTAATAGCCTACCATCTCAGTTGAAGATAGCTCTTTATCCTCTGTTCTAAGACGATACTTTCCATTTTCAAAGAAGGCACTTGAGGCTGGATCCATAGCCAAGCCTACGTCGCGTCCTGGTCGTAGGCCCGCGCTCTCGATCCCTTCCATGATAAGCTGTAATGGCTCCCGGTTAGAGGAAACGTGAGGTGCAAATCCTCCTTCGTCACCTACCCCCACGCTCATCTTCTTCTTATTAAGCACCGAGCGCAGCGCGTGGTAAACCTCTGCTCCCCATTGCATCGCCTGACGGAAACTGCTGGCGCCGTAAGGAGCAATCATGTACTCTTGGAAGTCTGCCCCCTGCCAGTGGGCGTGTACGCCTCCGTTCATGATATTCATCATTGGAACTGGAAGTCGATTGGCGGTTGGTCCTCCTAGATAACGGTAAAGTGGAATACCTGCAGCTACTGAAGCAGCGCGCGCTACAGCTAATGACACCCCTAAAATCGCATTTGCCCCCAGGCGAGCCTTGTTTGGAGTTCCGTCCAGTGCAATCATAGCTTCATCGACCAGTACCTGGTCGCGGGCATCCATACCGGCCAGGTTTTGGCAGATCTCGCCGTTAACGTTGGCAACCGCTTGTGATACTCCTTTGCCGGCAAAGAATTTCTTGTCGCCATCGCGAAGTTCAACCGCCTCGTGCACACCGGTGGATGCGCCAGAAGGAACGCCAGCCCTGGCAAACGCTCCACAGGATAGAGTGCAATCCACTTCTACGGTAGGGTTGCCCCTAGAATCGAGGATCTCACGAGCATGCAGTAGTTCGATTGTTGTGTTCATAATTCCTCCTTAGTGTATTAGACCGAAAAGATCATTTTTTCGTGGTAATCAAAACCAGCTTGGCATGTAAGTCGAAGATTATGTCATTTCGTGGTTATCTTCCAACGTGAATATCTCAATCTGATCTGTGTTCTGAGGATTATGTGGGGAAGAGCCTTGGGTCATAATCACTATTCCCGAACTGATCTTCTGACGCGCACACCATTTGTTTACTATTCTTCTCCAGTCATGCCTGTCATCCTCCAGAAACACAGGGTAGATCCCGTATGAGAATGTCAAGCGTTGGCAAGTGCGGTTGCTGTGACTGAGGGCGACGATCCAGGGGTTCAACCTGTAGCGTGTGACCCGTCGTGCTGTGGCCCCTGTACGAGTGGGAATAGCAATCAAGCTGGGATCTAATCTTCGGGATGAAGCCACAACGTTAAAGGCGATTGTCTCACCAATCAGATCTGCCGCCGAGGAAGTGGGGGTAAGGCGTTCATTGAACCCAAAATCACGGTGGTACCTCTCTGTGGATTTCGCGATGCTAGAAAGCATGCCTACAGCAGCTACCGGGTAAGCGCCAACTGCTGACTCCTCCGAAAGCATTACGGCATCAGTGCCGTCCAAGATCGCGTTGGCAACGTCGGTTGCCTCCGCTCTTGTGGGTCGGCTGTTTGCCACCATGGATACAAGCATCTGCGTTGCGGTGATGACAGGTTTACCAAGCAGATTGGCTTGCCGAATCAATTTCTTTTGTAAGACAGCTATTCCTTCAATTGGGGTTTCTACTCCCAAGTCACCCCGAGCGACCATGATGGCATCTGCTGCCTCCATAATAGCAGTAATTCGGGAAACAGCGATTGCCCGCTCAATCTTGGCAATAACAAACACGTCGCTTTTGCGGGCATCCGCAATTTCGCGTACTGTATGGATGTCCTCCGGTCCCTGTACGAAAGAAATACTTATAGCATCTACCTTGTGGTCTAGGGCGAACTCCAAATCGCGGCGGTCATCCTCAGTTACAGCGCTTATCCCCAGGTCAATACCGGGAAGATTAACTCCTTTGTGCGACCGTAAGTCTCCTCCAATTATCACGCGACACTGAACTTCTTCTGCAGACGACTTCTCTACCCTTAGCCTAATGAAACCATCGTTGAGGAAGATGGAATCCCCTGGGCAAGCCGCCTGGCTCAAACCGGGAAAGCTGACCGATATTCTTTCAGCGTTGCCTATAATATGTGAGCTTGTCAGAGCAATCTTGGCCCCTCGAGAAAGGTGAATTGTCTCAGTGATTAGCTCTCCCACCCGCATTTTGGGACCAGGAAGATCTGCGAGAATAGCAACTCTCCTGTCAACCTTCTTTGAGGCTGCTCTGATCCTGCGTATTAAATCGGCATGTCCTTGGTGGTCTCCATGAGCAAAGTTGAGTCTTGCAACATCCATCCCTTTGCGTATCATCTTTTCCAGTGTTTGCTGGTCTTGCGATGCTGGTCCGATAGTGCACACAATTTTCGTCTTATGGTTTGGAAATCTCACTTAATACCTTCCTTGCTGCAATAGCCTACTCTAAGCTTCAAGTCTACCTTAGAAGTGAAGGACCATCCAGCTGGCCTGCGCTTAAGACGGGCTTGCTTTATGTTTATTCTAAAATTATAATAATTATAATATGGATCACCATGGGTATTCGACAAGGCTGCGAAAGTTAGGTTTAACACCGACGATTCAACGGGTTATTGTATTGGATTTCTTGGAAAGGAATCTTGTACATCCAACGGCCGAAGAAGTGTATCGTGGTGTTAAGGATAGTTTTCCTTCTTTATCCAAAGCCACTGTGTACAACGTATTGGATGCGCTGAAGAATGCAGGAGTAATCAGGGAATTGACCATTTCTCGTCAGGTGGCCCGCTACGATATCAAAACCTCATTTCATCCCCACTTTATGTGCCGTGTGTGTGGCGAGGTATACGACATTGATCTTCCAAATCGCGTAAACGAAGGCGACATCATCGATGGACATCAGGTGGAATCTGTGCAGGTATATGCTTATGGCGTGTGCGCGAGCTGCCGTAAAAAGAGGCAAGACCAAGAAATAGATCGGAGTGATTATGCCAGAGCTTCCTGAGGTAGAGACATTCGTTCGTGGCTTGAACAAGATAAGCGGTAGAACAATTACCGCTCTAGATGTTCTTGATGAAGTAATTGTCCTATTTGCCAAAGACGTCGTGGGTAAGACTATCAAGGCTATCAGTCGAAGGGGTAAATACATCATTGTCCAACTCTGCCAGGGGAGCTCGATTGTATTTCACTTGCGTATGTCGGGTAGACTTGCCCTAACCTTCTCGAAAACAGAGGAGAAGCATACACGACTAGTGATACACCTGGATGACGGTTCAGTGATCTGCTTTATCAATCCTCGCCGTCTTGGAACGGTTCAGTATGTCAAGAGTGGATTTCCTTACCAATTGGGCCTGGACCCCTTTAGCGACAAGTTCACCGCCAAGCAACTCGAAAAAATAGCCGCTAACAGTCGCTGTGCTATTAAACCGCTCTTGATGGATCAAAGGAGGATTGCCGGACTGGGGAATATCTACTCATCAGAGGCGCTGTGGCGCGTTGGGATTGATCCACGAAGAGTGGCCGCTAGTTTGAATGAGAAAGAGATGAGGAAGCTACACCGCGCTATCCGCGCAATCCTGCGGGAGGCGATCGAATGTATGGGTACAACCTTTGGAACCACAGTCTCTGACTATCGTAATGCCTATGGAGAATACGGTAGCTTTCAGGAGAGGCTTGCGGTATACGGCCGCACTGGCGAGAAGTGTCCCCGTTGTGGGGATGACATCATCCGCATAAAGCAGGTGGGACGATCAACATTTTTTTGTCCTGGCTGCCAAAAATGAGTACATAATGTACTTAGAGGAGGTAGTGATGGAAAACGAAAAGCTACAAACACATGAGAGGACGGGAATGCCCCTATTGGGGGACTCATTTCCACATATGAAGGTGCAGACTACACACGGAGTGATCTCTCTTCCTGACGCATATCAGGGCAAGTGGTTTCTGTTGTTCAGTCACCCCGGCGATTTTACCCCGGTGTGCACTACGGAGTTCGTGTCGTTTCAGAATCGTTATGAGAAGTTTAAGGAGCTAAATACAGAGCTGATCGGGCTATCTGTCGATCAGGTTTATTCACACATCAAGTGGGCCGATTGGATCAAGGACAACCTGAATGTAGAGATAAAATTTCCGATTATTGCCGGGACGGAAGCCATAGCCAATAAACTTGGGTTAATACACCCAGGCAAAGGCACGAATACTGTGCGGGCCGTGTTCATTGTCGATCCCAAAGGGATTGTGCGCGCGATTATGTACTATCCGCAAGAACTAGGCCGCAACATGGACGAGTTTTTGAGGATGATTAAAGGTTTCCAGGTTGCAGAACAACAAAAAGCAGCAATTCCAGCCGACTGGCCGCACAACGAGATCATAGGAGATGAGGTGATCGTGCCGCCGCCAAGCGATGTAGAGACAGCACGAACTCGGCAAAACGAGTACGATTGCTACGATTGGTGGTTCTGTCACAAGAAGCAGTGAAGGAGAACAGATGATTAAGAAACGGATGCAGGATGCGTTGAACGAGCAGATTAAGCACGAGCTGGAATCGGCGTATCTTTACTTATCCATGGTTGCATATTTCCAGTCCCAAGGGCTGGAGGGCATGGCAAAGTGGATGTTGGCACAATCGCAGGAAGAAGTTGCGCACGCGATGCGATTCTTCAACCATATAAGCGAGCGGGAGGGGACAGTAGATCTCCTTTCGCTCGCCAAACCTCAGAAAGAGTGGGGTTCTCCACTTGAGGCGTTTACGGATGCGTACAAACACGAGCAGTTTATCACTGCCACGATCGATGATCTAGTTAAGGTTGCCGATGAACAGGACGATAACCCGGCCAAGATCATGCTGCAATGGTTCGTTTCCGAACAAGTGGAGGAGGAGTCCTCAACCAAGAGGGTGGTTGATCTTCTAGAGAGAGCTGGCGACTCGGGGAACGCCTTGATTATGATTGATCGAGAGCTTGGCGGACGTCAGTTGCCCCAAACACCAAGTCAGTAAGAGCAAGGGACGTGAAACAGTTTAAGATAGTGGACCAACCTGGCGCACTCGCCCAGGCACTTTCTGAAGTTACACACGGCCTGTACGTCCTCACCGCCATTGACGGCGGTGAGGCGCAGGGCCATCCGCTTAACGGTCAGTGTCCTGATGCAGCGATGCGGGTTACCAACGCGCCACCGCCGCTGGCGACCGGGGTTGGAAAGAAATCATTAACCCACCATCTGGTATGCGACACAGGGAAATGTGTGTTGAATGCGCTAGATAAAGAAGACTCAGTCTGCCCAGATTTCATAAGACGATTTGGGTTCCAATCCAGAAGAGATGTAAACAACTTCGAAGATTTCGTTTATGAAAAGTCGGGTAGTGGTATCCCGATCTTGCCGCAAGCTAAAGCCTTCTATGAATGCACTGTTATTGAAAAGTTCATACTCGATCTTGATGCACGCACCCTGTTTGTTGCCTCAGTAGACAGAGCCGGTGTACAAGATAAAGGAAAGGCCTTTAGCTATAACGAGCACAGGAAACAATAAGACAAAGGAGGTAAGAAGATGGAAAAATGGGTATGCACAGTATGTGGTTACGTCTACGATCCAGACCAAGGGGATCCTACTAGCGGCATTGAGCCGGGGACACCGTTTGAGCAACTTCCTGATGATTGGGTTTGCCCGGACTGCGGCGCCGGAAAGGATGTGTTTGAGAAAGAGTAATATCAAGACGAGCCCTTAAGAATCTCATTTTTTCTGTATTCTTGACAACAGAGTGTTGTTTGGTAAAATAAAAGATAAAAAGATCTTTTTATCGGGAGATGCGATGCTCTATTCGCAGACCACCAAGTATGCAGTAATGGCCTTGATTGAACTGGCGCGAAGGGAAAGGCTGACTCCGGTACGTGATGTTGCTGGGGCTAGAAGAATTCCTGCCTGCTTTCTGGCCAAACTTATTCCTCCGCTGGTCCGAGCGGGGATTCTCGCGTCGGTACGAGGGAAAAACGGCGGGATCTTCTTTGAGTGCAACCCAAGCCAGGTTTCACTGGCGGATGTGGTTCGGGTTATCGAAGGAGAGGGGTACTTCAGCCAATGTATTTTTGAGGTTGAGCCGTTTCCAGGAAGCCCGGATTGCCCGCTAAGCGAGGTATGGGAACCGTTAAGGCAGCATATCATAAGCTTCCTGGAAGAGACTAGTATTAAGTCCCTGGCCGACAAGATGGATGAAGCTAAAAGAAAGACTCTCCATGGGGCTAGAAACAAGAAGGAGGGGAACAATGACTGAGAAACTAGACATGTTTTGCTACCAGTGTTCGCAGACCCTAAGCGGAACAGGTTGCACCATGAAAGGGGTTTGTGGCAAGACAGCTACGGTGGCACGCTTGCAGGATAACTTGATATTTGCCACTAAAGGGCTATCAGCATATCTCTATCATGCGCGCGAACTTGGCTACACAGATCCTGATATTGACGCCTTCCTTGAGCGCGTATTCTACGCGACGTTTACCAACGTCAATTTCGATGCTGATGATTTGCTCCGTTTTGGGTTAGAGGCGGGCGAGATGAGCTTGCGTACCATGCGATTGCTCAAGAAGGCCCACATCGAGACCTACGGTGATCCAGTTCCTACGCAGGTTCAAACTGGGCAGGCTAATGGACACGCAATTATCGTAACCGGGCATGGACTGAAAGCCATCGAGGAATTGCTAAGGCAAAGCGAAGACAAAAACATCAATGTTTACACTCATTCAGAGATGTTGCCAGCTCACGGTTACCCGAGGCTGAAAAGGCATAAGCATTTGGTGGGAAACCTAGGTAAAGCGTGGTACGACCAGAGAAAATTGTTCTCTCAGATCCCTGCAGCAATTCTGGGGACATCCAATTGTGTGCTCTTGCCAAAGGAGGAGTACGCAGATCGCATGTTCACTACAGGGCCGGCCAGACTTCCTGGAGTGAAACATGTCCCAGGCTATGACTATAGGGAGGTTATCGAAAAGTCACTTTCTTTACCTGAACTTGATGAAACGCCAGGAGGAGAGGTTCTGACGACAGGGTTTTCTTTATCATCTCTTATTGGGCTTAAGGATAAGCTAAGAACGCTTGTAGAACAAGGAAAGATCAGGCACTTCTTCCTCATTGGAGGATGTGACTCTCCTCTCAAGAAAGGAAGCTACTACAGAGAATTTGCGCAGCGATTGCCTAAGGACACGGTCATTTTAACCCTTGCTTGCGGGAAGTATCGGATCAATGATCTTGACCTGGGAGACATTGAAGGGATACCGCGGTTGATAGATCTTGGTCAGTGTAATGACTCGATTGTAGCCGTGGATTTCGCAGTTTATCTGGCTGAGATGTTCCGTGTGGATATCAATGATCTCCCTCTAACTATTGTTCTGTCGTGGATGGAGCAGAAAGCGGTGGCCATACTCTGGTCGCTTCTGTACTCGGGGATTAAGGGCATTTACCTTGGGCCGATAATGCCGGCATGGGTAAATGATGACATCGGTAAGATATTGCAGGATGAGTATGATTTGCGGCTTATAGGTGAGCCTCAGCAAGACATAAACCGCATTTTGGGAGAATAGACGTTAGCGCCCAAGATCTGGGTTCACTAGTATAGGAGGTTAATGTGTCTGATAACGATGTCTTAAAAGCGATTCGGGATAGAACTAGCATATTTCGCTTTCAGGAAGATCCGGTGACGGATGAAAAGTTGGAGATGGTGTTGGAAGCGGGGCGTTGGGCTCCTTCCTACGCCAATTCTCAGCCTTGGACGTTCATTGTGGTGCGCGATGAAGATAAAAGGCGTGCGCTAGGAGGGCTTGTGCAACGCATTGCCATAGCCAGAAGGGGCAATATAGGCATGACCAGCCCCGGAATAGGCAATGCGCCAGTCGTTATCGCAATTGCTGTGGATCCATGGCGAGATAGTAAACACTTTGTTGAAGCGGGAGCGATTGCTGCACAGAACATGGCATTAATGGCAAGTTCTCTTGGCTTAGGGACCTTCTGGGCAGGCGTCTTCGATATGGAGGGAAGACGAAGGTCCATCGAGGGGAAGGTCAAGAAGCTACTTAGCATCCCGAGGGAAATGCGAGTAGTAGCCTTGCTCCCGCTAGGCATCCCTGCCTACAGTCCTAAACGCGAGGAAGGTACGAGGCGAGCGGAGGTTTCTGATTTTGTCCGCTACGACAGCTTCGAGAACAAGGAAGCTGATTGCTCCTAACAATACAGAAGGAGGGAAAATGGACGCCCGAGAGATCAAACCGGGAATAACAATAATGGGTTCACAGGATTTCGACCGCCGTTTGTTTGACGAGCTGATTCCCCTTCCTGGTGGGACAAGCTACAATGTTTATCTGGTAAAGGGTAGCGACAAAACGGCACTAATTGACACTGTAGATCCTCCCAAGCGTGATGAGCTCCTACAACAGCTCTCCGAGGTTAGTAACATCGACTACCTGATCTCACTTCACACCGAACAGGATCACTCTGGGGCCATTCCCGATGTCCTAGCAGCCCACCCGGAGACTAGGGTTATTTCAAGCCCCAAGGCTAAATCGATGTTGGTTGAGCACCTGCACATCGATGCAGAAAGGATCAGTACGGTGGAAGACGGACAGACGATATCCCTTGGTGATAGCTCGCTTGAGTTCCTGCATGCCCCATGGGTTCATTGGCCGGAGACGATGCTTGCTCATCTTTTGCCGGAGAAGATCCTCTTCACCTGCGATCTTTTTGGGGCGCACCTAGCCTCAACGGAGGTCTACGTGAATGACAAGTGTAGGGTGTATGAGGCAGCCAAGCGCTACTACGCCGAGATAATGATGCCATTCAGGACTATCATTGCTAAGCACCTAAAACGCTTGGAAGACTATGAGATCGACATGATTGCCCCTAGTCACGGACAGGTGTACAGTGACCCAGCGTTCATCATCGATGCTTACCGACAATGGGTACTGGATCCTCCCAAGAGGGTCGTTGTGTTGCCTTACGTCTCCATGCATGGCAGCACGCAGTTGATGGTCGACCATTTGATAGCCAACCTTGTTGATCTGGAAATAGAAGTTGTCCCCTTCAATCTTACCGTGACAGACCTCGGTAAGCTTGCCGAAGCGCTAGTGGAGGCCTCCACAGTTGTATTCGGAACCCCCACTGTTCTCACAGGCCCCCACCCAAGTATGGTGTCGGCAGCGTACTTGGTTGCAGCACTTCGCCCCAAGCTAAAGCGTGCTGGGATTATTGGTTCTTATGGCTGGGGAGGAAAGGCCCCAGATATGATTCAGTCCCTCACAGAATCCTTGAAACTTGAGTGGTTGGATCCGGTGATGGTTAAAGGCGTACCTCAAGAAAAAGACCTAAGAAGGATAGATAATCTTGCTAAAGCGCTTGCTCTGGCGATGAAGGGTGATGAGGTATGACCCGGAAATTCAATTTAGATGAAGTTCTAGCCATGGCTGAGCGAATCGAAAGAAATGGTATACAGTACTATGATAGGGCTTCACAGCTAGTTAAGAATGATGAACAGAAGAGAACATTCCGGAAACTGGTGGAAATGGAGCGTGACCATGTGAAGACCTTTGCTGACATGAGGTCATCTCAGCCGAGTATGAATGCTTTTTTTGATCCCGATGCTGAAGCATCGCATTACCTGCAAGCGATGGTGGATCATCAGATATTCGATTATGGGGATTCAGCAGTGCAGTATCTTGCAGATCTGTCTGTTGTAGATGTTTACCGTAAGGCTATCGATCTAGAGAAAGATTCCATAGTATTCTATCTCGGGATTCAAGAACTGGTGCCGGAGCGTTTTGGCAGGAGCAAAGTTAGCGAAATAATACGCGAGGAAATGAGCCACATTGCCCTGCTGAGTACTGATCTAGGTAAGGAGATGGAGGCAAAATGAAACCGCTCTTAGAAGTTGATGATCTCACCGTTAAGATAGGGGGCAAAAGGCTTCTTTCTGGGATCAATCTTACGGTAGCTCCGGGAGAGATCCACGTAGTGTTCGGCCCCAATGGATCGGGAAAGTCTACCCTAATCAAGGCGATAATGGGACTTCCTCCTTACATGGTTACATCTGGGGATATTCGCTTTCAGGGAAAATCAATACTAGGCCTTGAGATCAACGAGCGGGCGGGGCTGGGCATTGGGCTTGCCTTTCAGCAGCCTCCAGCGGTTCGCGGGGTTTCGCTATCCGTATTAGGTAAGGCCCTTGGACTTGACGTGCAAAGGATTGACGCCGCGGTGAGCGCCCTTGAGATGGATAATCACTTGGAGCGAGGCCTCAATGATGGGTTCTCCGGAGGGGAGCAGAAGAGAAGTGAGCTTCTGCAACTCCTTCTGCAACAGCCCAAGTTAGTACTCCTTGATGAACCTGAGTCTGGGGTTGACGTAGACAGCCTCAAGCTCTTGACGGGGGTGATAAAGCGGCTTTTCCAAAAGGATATACCGATTTTAGACAGAACGGTTGGGGGAATGATAGTTACTCATACAGGAAGCGTCCTCAAGCACCTGCACGCCACACGTGGCTACATTTTGATCGATGGGAGAATCACCTGCTCAGGCGTTCCGCTAGACATCTTCGATCAGATTTCTGAACACGGTTTTGCCAATTGCGTTGCTGGAGCGCAGGCCAAGGAGAAAACTAATGACCCTGTCCAAAGCTGAACTTGACCTAACAAGGGTTGGGTACGATGAAACTGAGCAAACGCCTCGATCTGCTTCTTTCTTGATTGAGGATGATTCGGCGCTGGTTGCGCAGTCCAAGGAGCAGCAGCTTGTCATGGCATCAATGCGTCAGGCTCGCCATGATTACCCATGGGTAAGAGAGCTTGAATGGGAATTGGTTGCGCGAAATACCGATGAGTTTACCAAGATTGTTGCCAGCCACAATGATCCGGTTGGAAGCTTCATCCTTGTTAAGGAAGGCGCGAAGATCAAATTGCCTGCCCAGTCCTGTTTTCTACTCAAGGCGCAACGAAGTGAGCAACTGCTACACAATATTATCATTCTGGAACCAGGATCTGAGCTTCATCTGATCAGTGGTTGCACCGCTGCCTCATACGCTACGCTGGGTAAGCACATAGCCGTCACAGAGATATATGTGCGAGAAGATGCAACCCTTACTTATACCATGGTTCATGACTGGGCACCCGAGGTGGAAGTGAGACCACGCACCGGGATTGTAGTTGAACAGGGAGGAACATATCTTTCCAACTACATAGCGCTTACCAAGGTAAAGCATGTTGACACCAATCCCCTCGCTGTAGTAGAAGCAGGTGGAACAGCGAGGTTGAACTCCATCTTGTACGCCAAAGAGGGTTCTTTCTTCGATGTTGGGGGGCGGATAATCCTGAATGGACGTGGCGCTAATGGTGAGATCCTCAGTCGGGTTGTCGCCGCCAAGAGCAGCGTGATCTCTCGGGGTCTTATCGAGGGAGGGAATGTAGATACCAAAGGCCACATGGAGTGCAATGGGATAATGCTCGATGATCAGGCTGTGATAAGCGCTGTGCCTGAGCTTAAGGCAACCCATCCTGATACCGAACTATCGCACGAAGCCGCGGTGGGGAAGATTGCTGGTGAGCAGCTAAACTACTTGATGACTCGTGGTCTTTCAGAGGATGAAGCGCGGGCGTTGATAATCCGTGGCTTTCTTGACGTAAAGATCACGGGATTGCCTGAATCACTGCAGAAAGTAATTGATACGATGATTGAGCAAGCCATGGCTAAGGAGGCGATATAAGTGCTGGATGTACAGGTCGCCATTACGGGCGCTGCCGGACAAGGAATTCAGACGGTGGGGGATATAGTATCTCAAACCATTCTTTCATCTGGATATCCGGTGATAACTACCAAAGAGTATGAGTCCCGCATCCGGGGCGGTAATAGTAGCTACCGGATCAGGATAGGCCAAGAGCCTCCAACTGCCCTGCGAGAGCAGATTGATGTTCTTCTTGCTCTAAACGAGGGCGCGAAAACTTACTACTCAAGCCTGCTGGGACCCGAAGGAGCCATTATCGAGCTTCCCTTCTCCACTATAGCAGAGGAAATTGGCGGTTCGAAGCTCTACGCCAACTCAGTGGCTGCAGGTGCACTTGTTGCTACACTTGG
>CAZKFV010000032.1:0-12181 GCA_964552295.1 uncultured Thermotogae bacterium
TGCTTGTGGATCGATGTCCACGCCATATATGTTGTTTAAGAGAATCCTTTTCTTCTCGGAGGTGGTAAGGCGCCAGTCTCCTCCGGGGCCATGGTAGATTTTTGGTTTGCTTCCCTTAGCGTGCTTTTCGGCATCATGTTTCTGATACCACTGCAGGTGCCAATCGAGCAAAGTCTGATAAGCGCCAAGAAGGAACGATCCCGATCCACAGGCCGGATCAAGTATCCTTAGCTTGGATACCTTCGTCGGGATCTTTCTCTTCAAGAGCTCTCCTACAGTATGTTCTACAATGTAATCCACAATGTAGGTCGGTGTGTAGTAAACGCCGCCAGCTTTCTTCACCTCGGGTTTGTCCTCCACCTTGGCATAGTGAGCCGGGGTCAGGCGGATAACCTTGCCCAGGAATTGTTCGTAAATATGACCGAGGATATCAGCGGGTAATACGGAGAACTCATACGGGCTTTCTGGGTAGTAAAGATCCTTAAGGATGCCTTTGAGCACCTTGTCATCTATCTTCAGATCGAGCGTTAGTTCATCCGGCGCATCCGTGCGATCTTTCCCTTTCTGAAAGTGGAACAGGCCGGAATTGTAACGTTCATCAGCTCTTCGGAAAATCTGACACAATCGTTGGTAAGCATTGACACCATTTTGCAGACTCATCAGTTGCGCATACTTCTCAATGCCTCGGTCCTCGCAAATACGTAGGAAGATGATCCGATCGATTGTTCTTTGTACCGCGTAGTTCAGTTCTCTTGTAGAAAGCTCGGTATTGCGCAATGCTATGTTTCTGGCCAGGATATCACGCCAGTTTTCAATCTCCTTTAAGAAAGCGTCGTCAACCTCGGCTGTACCACGCTTTTTCTTCTTGGACTGCGCATATTTATCAAATGAGCCTTTCCTGATCGCTTCGGGGGAGAAGATGGATGAGATCTCCTCCCATTTATCCGGATACTCGTCGTATGTAATGTACATCACACGAGCAACGGATGCCTTGTCGTTCTTGTTTGGTTTGATGCGGCAGTCGTAGACCGCAAACTCCTCAAAATCAGTAACTATGGAAAGGGGAAGCTTGGCCGACCACGCGTAGCGGCGCAATTGATAGGCTGCGTCAATATCCTCCTTGATGTTCACTCCTGGACGCTTTGCTTCCACGAAGAACTTGCGCGTTCCCCCAATGCGAAAGGCATAATCAGGCGCTTTTGTCGCCCCGCCGACCTTTATCGCGTCCTCGTGGACAACGTCCTTATACCCTTCAGCATACCCGGCCTCGTTATCTATATCCCAGCCCAATGCCTTGAACAATGGATCAATCAGCTCACGGCGTACTTGCGTCTCGTTGTACCCGGTAGACATATAGGCATGGCGGTTATCGTTGAAGCGCTCAATTAAGTCAATGACCTTCTCTGGTGCGCTCATATTTATGTTTCTATCCGAAGTTGTTTCCACATTGTAGTTAGTAGTTTATAAAGCTTCACATTTCGGTACAAGAACACGCGTGCGGTTGTGGGCCTATTTAAGCGGAACCGTAGTTGTTGTGTTGATTTTTCGCGTGCTGTCCTCAATGGGATCGTGCGCGCGTCGACGTTCAGCTGAACGCCCCTGCTGGTGGGCTTGCGCGGCAATCATTCCCTTCCAACAAACATTCAAGCAGAGCAGCAGCCGACAGATATTTGTAGGGAAGAAACCGAGCACTTAATCAAGCGCATCAGTTATAGACTGACCACGACGCTTGGTTCCAGAACCCCCTACGAAGCCTTCACCTCTACGAAGATATCCCTGAAAGCTGAATCTAGGACAAGTGATATCAAAACTGAACATCAAAAGGCGGATACGGCTCCTCTCTAACTTGCCGATAATAATCCTCGCGGGTATTTGTGCAATCAATCATCCCCCGAAAATAACGGACCCTCACCCTCAGTTGTCGCGCAATCTTGCCCTCCAGGTTAGGGCCGATCTCCTTCCTACTGTGAGACACTTTTGTAAGAATTGGCGGCAATCCTGGCAATTGCAGCTCGAACCAACGATGATCTAAACTGCGCTCTTTTGCAGAACTAAACGCAAATTTGTTTCGCAATTTGCGTTCCACTTCTTTGGGTTTGTATGGCATAGAAACTATACACGCTGGAGGTACCGTCTGAGCTTCTGAAGCAAAGCCCGCGTAAAGACGTTATCTGGCTGGCTGCCAAGCAGTTGATAGTACTCTATGAGAGATGTTACGTAGTCTTCCTGAGCAGTGCCCTCGGTGTCACCATCGCCGTAGACCGAAAAAAGGCTGTCACTAACAATATGGAGATCGCCATCCCACTCCGACCTAACAGGCAACGGTTGAACAAGTTCCCATCCTTCAGCAATTCTACCGACAAGATACTTTGACAAGGAAGACGATTGCTCAGACACATCGGCCAACACACCGCCCCCACCATACACGGGCGGGTTTACAGGCGCAAAGAGACTATCAGTGTTTGCATAAGTGGCAGCCAAGCAGGTTGCATAAATACCCATAGCTATTGTTCCTCCACTTCCTTGCCTTGGTACTTATTCAGGCCAGTTTGCATCACATCGATGAATTCTTGCATTCGATCTGGAGACACGATGATTTGCGCAACACATTCCGCCCGCACAGATTCTATCTTCTGCCATTGCTCGCGAACTTGATCTGGATTACCCAAAATCAATGGCCGGCGCATCTCAAAGAAGTTTATGATGAACTCATGTTCGGAATGTTGAATGACAAAGTTAGTTGCATATTTACTATCTATATTTTCAGATATGTGCCACTCGATTGGCACCTGACCCTTGGGCTTCTCTTCGGCCATGTCTTAATCACCTCTTCGGCGTCAACTCAATAACTACATCTATTATACCACAAGCCGTATGGAGTGGGAAAACTCTTGCAGAAATTTCGTTTCAGAGAGCTTTGCATTCGGTGTAGGAAGAATGGAGAATGCGGGCAGCGAAAGGCATAATCAGGTGCTTTTGTCGCCCCGCCCACCTTTATTGCATCCTCATGGACTACGTCTTTGTAGCCTTCAGCGTAGCCGGCTTCGTTATCTATATCCCAGCCCAATGCCTTGAACAATGGATCGATCAGCTCACGACGCACTTGCGTCTCGTTGTACCCGGTAGACATATAGGCATGGCGGTTATCATTGAAGCGCTCGATTAAATCAATGACCTTCTCTGGTGCCGGCATTCAACACTCCTCTTGAAATGCTACACCATCATAGCTAATACCTTATAAGCTCACAAGATGTCGTTTTTGCCTGGTTTGATTGGTTAGTTGAAGATGCTTATGCATGAGGGGAGCGCGTTTCCAAAGACGTTACCGGGTGATGGGTAAGTAGTAATGACAAGCAGACTGAGGATTCAGACCGTGCAATTATTGTATTCTAGTGCAGAGTTTAGGGTAGTCTATCCTGCATAACCGTCTACGGAGCCAGGTCGAATGGACTGGCTCCTAGTTTCTACACAATAGAGTCATGTTCCCAAGATGGTCCTAGAACGTGATATCGAAACGCGCTTGCTCCATTATCCAGCCATTGTGTACACCGGAAGCGTGTTGTTGCCCTACTGCATTTCTGTGTGTGCCTTATCAGTTTCTACTGCGGGCTATAGCTTGACGCAATCAGCTATTTCTTGATACACGCCAGGTTTCGATAAGGTTTGTCAAGCATTCTACGCACCGGCGCAGACTGTCCGACCCGTTCATCGCGTTCTCAGGCGACCAGGGTCCAGTGGCAAACTGGATCAACCGAGACGTGTATGCTGGACCGACAGGAATACCACTGCCTCTACGAGGGATCATGTCGTCGCGGATGGCGCGGCGGCGTGATTTACTTGCCAGATTAACCATTGTCCTTTTGGGCTCCTCCAATTGCTCGGGTTGCTTATCAATGAGCTGCTGAGAGACCCCGAGAAACCTAGCAATTCCAGCCCGATCAGCCAGCAGCCAAGTTTCCACTTCTCGCACTGCAATCCGAAAACACATATAAGTAGAAGGTTTAGAAAGCCAATCGCGCCGAAGAAGAGGAGCACACTGAAACTCATGGTTGAGGTCGACTAATACCAGCCACGGTTGATAGCGGGCCGCATTGTTGTAGCCCTCAATACGTCTACGAATGTCCCATTTGCCGTTCATCCCGTATGTTGTGCTTCCCGAACCGCCAGCAAACAGAATCAGCCTTCTCACAACCGCTTCATCCACGATCCCTTCCACGCTAGCACTTACAAACACTGGAGATGGGTTAGCCTTGTCCATTCTTCATAGCCCTTCAAAAAGGGCAAGTTGTTCCGCGCTCTCTGGCTGGGTGAGTGGAATGACCGCATCGGCAAGGGTGAGGCCACCGTCCAATAAGTTGGGAATCTCTTTGAAATCGCTCGCTGATCTGACCGAGGTTCCACTTTCCCCAGGGATTAGTAGAAACACCTCATCAAGGCCGATCCCAGTATCCCGCAGCAGGTCAGAAGAGTGCGTACTGACGATTATCTGTCGTTTGTTGTGTCGTTGGATACGGGCAAACATTTGAGGGAGATAGCGAATTACCCCCGGATGTAGGGATAGTTCAGGTTCTTCGAGCAGGAGCGGTCCTGTCCCATCAAGGATAGACCACAGTAGACCTATCAATCGCAGTGTGCCGTCGGAGAACTGATCCTCCATTTGCCAGGCACCCTGTGCGCGCCAGTGCTCGTATTTTCCCCGGAGATGCGGCTGGCCTCGCTTATCTCGTGTCAGCTCTAGCTCCTCCAGTTGGGGCACAGCTACCCGCAGCGCGTCACTGATCCGCCGTAGTCTCGCCTGTAAAGTCCTCTGGTTCGTCGTAGCAATCTGCTCCAAGAAATCCCCACCAAACGGATCGTTTTCTGAGCTGTTGTAGCGATCTGGCTCACGGATGAGCTGCGGGACGATGTGGCGATAGCTAATCGAGTCAAAGAAATTAGCCGCCTCACGAAATTCTCGGTTAACATTGATCTGCTCTAAATGCGTCTGTAAAAGGCGGTCAGGATCGTTCTTGTCTTCCTCGTTTGGCCGTACGAGCAAGCTAGTGCCGTTACGGGAGACTCGCTCCTTCTTTACTAACTGCCGCCGCGCCTTATCTTGATTGAAGTAGAGTTCGTATTTCCACCGTCGCGGTTCGTCTACCGGCCCGAATGTCGCGCAAACGCCAATGTCGGTATAGCGGTGTGCGGAAAGGCACCTGATCGCCGAGACGCCACCTCGGCGACGTAGCGCCTCCTGAAACCCGCCGCCAACAGCAACTATATCACGCAAGAAACGCATTACGTCAAGCAAATTCGATTTCCCTGAAGCATTTGGACCTACTAGAAACACGCGGCGCTGGAGTTTGCTCTCAGCTTGAGCGAAGTTTTTCCAGTTGTCAAGTGCGAGAGACGTGATTTGCATGACTTCATTCTTAGGTTTGCCCATTTGCCACCTCTGTTCCCCCAGAAACCAAATAGTTAACAGCTCACGATATTTCAGTCTCTTGCCCTCTGGATTCTCGCCTCGTCAGAGGAGGAATATCCTGGTCCAGTATAATCCTTCTCCTGATACTTACAAAGCCAACAGCACACTCTCATCTCTGTTGTCTTTTGAAGAGTGTTCCCGGGAACCGGCGTGAAATCGCCTTTTCGCATGAAGACAGGGCTATCTCCAAAAACGTTAAAGGGTGATGGATGAAGCGTAATGAAGGAGAGATTACAGATTTAGCCTGTGCTTCCTGCCCCTTCTTTCCAGGACGCAGATGGCAGATCTCTTTGGTGTAAAACGTGCCCTGTCGCCAAACATTTGAGAAATATCTTTGAGGCTGGTGAACTGAACGAAAAAGTGGTTGCTTCTGTCTTGGAACCTACCACTCAGCACTGAGCTATTGAAACAAAACGGAGAGAAGGCAAAGGAAATACTGCAATCTCGAAGGCATCATTGCAGTGAGCTACCGGGTCAATTCAGGATCTGGATTAAGTGCAACCTCAAGCAATACATGGTCAAGCGCTTTGTCATGGATGATAATGCCTTGAGAAATCCCGGGAATTCGGGGGACATATACCTGATTTTCTATTCTTGAAGGCTTTTGAGAATTGGGAATACTTATCGACCGCCTATACGGATTTCAATATAGGGTGGCTTCGGAGTTGCTTAGCATATGGGACATACTGAGCCCTTGGAAGGCCGAGGTGCTTTAACTTGCGATTAGCTGCGTAGATACAATGCGGAGAGGCTATCGGTACGAATCATCCACTTAGTGGTTGAAAAACACCCAGTAAGTGGTTAATAAGCACCGATGAGTTTAATTAGACGCAATCTTACAGACCGACTTCTCGAGGCCCTGTCCGACACAAGCCGCTTGTCCTACTTCACGGGGCTAGGCAGACCGGTAAGAGCACCTTGGCTCAGCAAATTGCAAGAGAGCTTCATCCATCAACCTATTTAACTTTTGATGATCTGACAACAATGGCAACAGCCAAGAGAGACCCCTTGGGATTCATCGAAGAATACCCGCGCCCCATGGTGTTGGATGAAGTACAGCGCGTACCAGATATCTTCATAGCCATAAAGACTCTGATAGATCGCGATCGGAGCCCTGGCCAATTTCTTCTAACTGGCTCGGCTAATCCGCTTGTTCTCCCCAAGCTTAGCGAATCGCTCGCTGGGCGAATGGAGATGCTGAAGTTGTGGCCATTTTCCCAAGGAGAAATCTCCATGCACCGAGAAGGCTTCGTCGATGCTGTGTTTGCTGAGAGATTACCCGATGAGATCACAGTGAGTTCATCCACCCGCGACGAGCTCATTGAGCGCGTTTTGCAAGGAGGGTATCCGGAGATCATCCAAAGAGAAGTGTCAACACGCCGTACAGCCTGGTTTGATTCGTACGTTACGACTGTCATACATCGGGAATTAAGAGATATAACAAACATAGAGTATTTAACAGAACTCCCGCGTCTGCTACGCTTGCTGGCTGCAAGGGTCGGCAGCGAATTGAATTACACAGAAGTGTCAGGGGCTGTAGGACTCCCTCAGACTACAGTAAAACGTTACCTTGCATTGCTCGAAGCAATCTACCTGTTTGTTCCACTAACGGCTTGGGCCGCGAACTTAGGAAAGAGACTAATCAAACGGCCTAAAATCCTACTCAATGACTCCGGCCTCATCGCGTACCTGGTGGGCTTAGAAAAGGGACGAGTTGACAAAGACGCAACAAGATTCGGATACACCTTGGAATGCTTCGTTGCTATGGAGCTTTCAAAGCAAATCTCGTGGAGCAATATCCGCCCTTCAATTTACCATTTCCGCACCCGCAAAAATGTGGAGGTAGACCTAGTGCTGGAAAGCCCCTCCGGTGATATTGTTGGCATCGAGGTAAAAACACCCTCGCATATACAGGACGAGGACCTGCGGGGTCTCCAATTTCTGAAGGATCTCACGGGTAATCGCTTTAGGCGAGGCATCATCCTATACACTGGGAACAAAATCGTTCCTTTGGGTAAGCAGTTTTACGCAATGCCAATCGACGTGCTATGGCAAATGTAAAACTAACGCTTTAAACTGCAAAAAGAGCCGCCTCGCCCATCATATATCAACTGCGCCGCTTCCTTATTTATTTTCCGCTCAATCGATTCTGCAATAGCCTTCGACCAACAATCATTACCGCGGGGCCGCTTGATCAGTAAGAAAATGGCGCGATGTCGTCACACCACTTGACAGGACGTGACCTTTCTGTGCGATCAATGAACATATTAGCCATAGATTCTTTCAACTCCTTCTCCCGTCATAGACTACGTTCTTCGGCTGTTAAGTCGTCAGGCTGGTTCGTTCCTAAACTCACACACCCACTCAATTGCTTTTAGTCCACTGTGCTTTTCACTATGAGCCCAGTGTAGCAAATACTGCTTTGATACCTTTTCTCTGTCATTGCTCTTGACAGGCTAACAGCAGGTGTCTATAATTATAAATGCTATTGCTAATTATTTGCAATAAATAAGAAACAGCCTACCAATAGCTAAGAGGAATGATAAAAGATCGCAAATACAGAACAAGGGATCTGACATCCGAAGGTAGCCATGGTGCATGCATCAGACAGAGAAGGTCGCGGATATATCCTTTATCGCCCCAGAGAAGTCAATGGTGATTCAAGGAAATCAGGATGGGAAATTAAGAGAAAGGAGTTCCTCCCCTGTAGAAGGCGTGCGGGAGTCCGCATAGGAAAGCAAAGGCTGAGAATAGTCGTAAGGTCAGAGAGGTGTGTGGACGAGCACATGCCGAGTAATGGAAGGAGGAGATGTTATGTTTAGCAACAGTTTTAAGACACTCTTGGCAATTGGGTTTGTGGTGTTTCTAGCTATCCCGGGCCTGGGCGCTGATTCGAAGTTGGCGGTTTATTTTTCCGGGCCTCAGAAGATGATTGAGGAGGTAGAGAGGGCCTTCGAGGAACAACGCGGCGATGTCATTGAAGTATACGGATTTAAGCGAATCTTAGCGGAGATGGCAGCTGGAGAGATTCAGGCGGATCTCATCTGGGGAGGAGAGCAGATCATGTACATGCAGATGCGTGACAAGGGTTGGCTACACCAATACAGCTCTTCTCAACTATCGTATCTAGATCCTAGCTACCAACTAGGTGACGGTTATTTCACGCCGGTGAACGTGATGCATGTCGTTTTGGTTTATAACAATAGACTTATAGCAAAGGAGAATGCACCGGTCTCCTGGGACGATCTTCTATCCCCGCAAGGAAGCGGCAGGATTGCTTTCGCAGATGCAACTCAGGCGCCTCCCGCGCTAGTCGCAACCTGCGGTCTGCTGCAGTTGCACGGGTATGATTGGTCGGTCATGGAGAATTTGAAGGCAAATGGCACCTTGCTTACTACTAGCTTTTCCGAGGTCGGCGATCGTGTAGCAACTGGGGAAGCGCTTGTGGGGATCATGCCACATGCGGGGGCGATGAATCAGATCAACGCGGCAAAGAAGAAGGGCGTAGTAAGCCCCCTTACGCTGGTATGGCCGACGCAGGGGACAATCCCGCTTATTCGCCCAATCGCCATCACGGATAAGACTGATAGGCCAGAGGAGCTAACGAGCTTGGCCGAGGAGTTCGTTGATTATACCTTGTCTACTGCAGCTCAAGAGATCGGCAATAAGTACGGCATGATCGCCGTCAGGTCCGATGTGGATTTACCGCCCGAGGTTCCAGCAACATTTAACACAATGAGCCTAGATTGGAATTGGATCTACGAGCATGAGGATGCCGTAAGGGAGAAATTCGAGGACATCTTCTACAGGAACTAGCGGGCGAAATTGGCTAGAAAGTCGCATCTTATGTCCAGTGAAGGCACGATTGACGTCCAGAAGGCCATCTTACTTATGATGGGCGCGATGATGGCGCTTTTCATAGTCTATCCTATTGGACGTCTTTCCTTGTACAGCTTCACCGCAGACGGTTTACTGTCCTTTGACAATTACATGCGGGCGCTGGGAGACCACCGAAGCTACGTGGCTCTTGGAAACTCTCTTTATGTCGGTATAGCTACCACGCTTCTCTGCCTTATTATCGGAATCGCTCTTGCCTGGCTGATCGTACGTACTAATCTGCCCTTTAAGCGCACGTTCCGCAGCCTTGGCTTTCTCGCTTTGATCTCGCCTACATATATCGGGGCAATCGCCTGGCTGCAACTGCTAGGGCACGCAGGATACTTAAACCGCACCCTCATGATGATGTTTAACTTGAATGCTCCGCCTATTGAGGTTTATTCCTTGCAGGGGATTCTCTTTGTTATGACGCTTCATATGTATCCGTTTGTGTTTCTCATCATGAGTAACTCCCTGACTGTTGTCGATCGCTCGTTGGAGGACGCATCTAGCGTATTTGGAGCTACACCGCTTAGATCATTATCAACTGTAGTCGGCCCGCTTGTTCTGCCAAGTGCTGTCTCCGCCGCATCCCTTGTCTTTTTAAGATCAATATCGGCATTCGGCATACCAGCCATATTTGGACTACCTACAGGAAACTACGTACTCACAACCCGTATCTACGCAGCGCTCAATAGCTACGATCTGGGGTTAGCCACCGCTCTTTCTGTTCTCCTCCTTGTGGTATGTTCACTTGCTCTTACATTAAACGAACGATTCCTGGGACACAGGCGATTTACAACCACAACAAGCGTCAGCCGCAGGCCGGTACCCATTTCTCTCGGGCGCTGGCGCACTGTCATTACTGTAAGCATCTTTTTGTTTTTCGCTTTCACTACGCTTCTACCTCTAGCTACAATACTATCTTCATCGCTACTGAGGGCATGGGGGCTTCCGTTTACTGCTAGCAACCTGACCATTTCCAACTACGTCTCCGTCTTGTTCAAGGAGTCGCTGACCATGCGAGCAATTACTAATGGGTTCATGTTTGCTGCTGTATCAGCCACCATAGCTGTTATTGCTTCTTCTCTCATTTCTTATATCTCCGCCCGCAGCCGCCTACCGGGTAGGGCAGTACTGACCACATTGGGAAGCCTGCCCCTTGCAATACCTGGGCCGGTAATGGCTATCGCCCTCATTTTATCGTTCATGGATCCCCCGATTGAGCTGTACAACACGCCATTGATCCTGATTATCGGATATGTCGTCTCATTCATGCCGCTGGCGCTTCGTAACTCAAGCGGTGTTTTACGGTCGCTTGATCCCTCTCTCGAGGAGGCCGCACGATCCTCCGGTGCATCTTGGCTGCGATCGCTCATGGATGTTGTATTCCCATTGGTGAAACCAGGCATACTCAGCGGCTGGATCCTAGTTTTTCTTTTCGTGCTACGCGAGATTCCTCTGTCAGTGATGTTGCATACAACTGGAACAGAAACAATCGGTGTTTTGCTCTTCTCCTTGCGCACTGGAGAAGGAGGATTAGAAGAGGTATCAGCCCTAGCCATGGTTATCATCGTATTGACCATAGCAGGAAGCCTCATCGTGCAGCGACTGGGTGGAAAGCTGGAGATCGGAAGATGATACAAGCAAGAATGGCAGGCTTGGCAAAGCAGTTTGGGCAGACAGCGGCCTTGGATTGTGTCGACCTGGATATCAGGAAGCAAGAAGCTCTGGTGCTTCTTGGCCCAAGCGGGTGTGGAAAGACCACCCTTCTTCGATCCATCGCCGGATTGGAGCGCCCTGATGCCGGGCAAATCGCTATACAAGAAAATATAGTATTCTCCAGGGCAAAGAGAATCTTCGTGCCACCACACCTTCGTAATGTGGGGATGGTGTTTCAGAACTATGCCCTATGGCCGCACATGAACGTTCTGCGAAACGTCTCCTATCCGCTCAGGATGAAGAAGACCAATGCAAGCAACATCAAGCAGCAAGTTGCAGCGATGATCAAGCTTGTCAGGTTAGACGGATTGGATCACCGCTATCCCCATGAGCTATCAGGAGGACAACAGCAACGGGTGGCACTAGCCCGCGCGTTGGTCATGAAGCCCGATTTACTGCTTCTAGATGAACCCCTCTCAAGCCTGGATGCTATACTGGGGGAAGAAATGCGCGATGAGCTCAAGCGAATTCACGATGAGACGAGGCTCACCATGCTTTACGTCACTCATGACCAAACAGAAGCAATGGCTCTAGCTAGCCGAATCGGGGTAATGGATAGTGGCCGACTGGTACAGCTAGGAGCAGCCCTAGATGTGTATAGCAACCCCAGCAGCAGGTTCGTTGCTGAGTTTACCGGCGCAAGCAATATTCTAGCGGGAATTATCACTATCCAGGAAGGGCAATCCTTGCTTATGCTGCCCGAAGGAGGGCATCTCATACTTCCTGGTCACCTGGAATTAGCGCCAGGCCCTGGCGTGTTTGCTATCCGCCCCGAGGACATATTGATCCGCAATCAAGAACCAGGCATGATAGCAACCATAGCAGATAGCACGCACCTGGGAAGGACCATCGAATATCGCCTGCAGAGCCAGGGCATCTTGCTGCGCGCGCGCACGAGCCCAGACAACATATACAAACCTGGGCAACGTGTATATATCAGCATAACACACATATCCCCTGTTGGACGAAAGCATCGACATAGAAGAAATCGTAGATGCAATCACCATTTGTCGTGGGATTAACCTAGCATACGCGAGAAATCAGGATTAGTCACCACTTGGATGCAACGCTTGCCTAAGCTAAGATGGATTATAGCCTATAATTTGCAGTAAGGTGACA
>CAZKFV010000033.1:0-6823 GCA_964552295.1 uncultured Thermotogae bacterium
CAGCTCATCTCCCAAGGGTCAGATATCCGTGCTGTATCCTGTGCTTCCACCGGTGATACTTCAGCAGCTCTTGCTGCGTATGCTGCGGCAGCGGGAATACCGGCTGTTATCTTTCTTCCACGCGGTAAGATCTCTACTGCCCAGCTAGCTCAACCCATTGCCCACGGGGCTATCGTCCTTGGGCTTGAAACAGATTTTGATGGTTGTATGGAGATTGTCAAGCAAGTTACAGCAGATAAGACAATATATCTGGCAAACTCAATGAATGGCTTACGAATTGAGGGTCAGAAGACGGTAGGAATAGAGATAGTACAACAATTGGGCTGGGAAGTACCCGATTGGATTATTATACCTGCCGGAAACTTGGGAAACGTCAGCGCCCTTGGCAAAGGGCTTATGATGATGTATGAGCTTGGGCTAATAGATCGGCTACCCCGAATTGTCGCAGCACAAGCGAAAAACGCTAATCCACTGTATCAAAGCTACCTTAGTAACTTCGATGGACCCCACGAAGTAACAGCGCAGAAGACTATTGCCTCGGCAATTCAGATAGGAGCGCCTGTAAGTTATGAGCGAGCAGTGAAAGCATTACATGCCTTTTCTGGAATTGTAGAGCAGGCTAGTGAGAATGAACTAGCCAATGCCATGGCTCTTGCTGATCGTGCTTGCTTTTACGCTTGTCCTCAAACTGGTGTTGCTCTGGCTGCGCTAGAAAAACTTGTGGCTAGAGGAGCAATAAAAGCCAGTGACCAGGTTGTTGTTATTTCCACAGCGCATGGGCTGAAGTTTACAGATTCTAAGGTGGCCTATCACGAGAACAAACTCTCACAAGTATCTTCACGGTACTTGAACTCGCCTGTCTACCTTAAGGCGGATATCGAAGCTGTGCGTAGACAACTTGACATAGCACTAAACCCCAACTAGACAAGGATAGTATGCTCGTGCTAAGATGATTCATCAAAGCAGGCGAGGTGGTCTCAATGTGGAAGGATTTTCGCGCGTTCATTACCAAAGGTAACCTGATCCAGATTGCGGTCGCGTTTATTATAGGAGTAGCATTTGGGGCTCTAGTTAAGTCGTTCGTATTCGATATCATAATGCCTCTCGTGGGGAAGGCCATAGGGAATGTTAACTTCTCTGATCTCTATGTAAATCTCTCTAATGTAACCTACGAGTCAGCAGCGGCGGCACGCGAAGCTGGCGCAGCGGCTGTCTATTACGGGGATTTCATAAATGCGTTTATCAATTTTCTGCTGATTGCATTTATAATGTTCCTTATAGTTAGAGCAGTTGCTAAGATGGAAAAGCCCAAGCCTGAAGCCGCTCCAACTACAAAGACATGTCCCTATTGCAAGACACAGATTCCGATCGATGCTGTACGCTGTCCCAACTGTACAGCTGAGCTCCACGAAACTTAAGGTTATTGGATCTCTACAGCGAACGATACGCCTACTAATGATTGGGATCCAGAAGGCAGTGGCCCTGACAACTGCCAGCGGATGTTGGTTACGTTAGTTGGCTCGCTGGATGACCAACTGGCACCGCCATCGTTTGAGAACTGGATCGTGACAGTCAGCCCTGCAGGAGGCGTCCCTCCCTGTGCCGAGCCTGCGACGTAGCTAGTATGTACAGGGATCATCTCGTACACGGTAACATCCAATAGCGGCCCAGCCGACAAGTTCTTGTAGTTAGTGGTATAGGTTATGCGATCGCCGGGATCGCCTAGAACCCCATTTCCATTGTAGTCGTCGATCGATTGTTCCTTGCGAAGCGCAAGGCCGCCAGAGACCACCTGGGTGATGTTCACCGCGTCATCGGCAGCTCCACACTCGGCAACCGCGGTAAGAGTAGCAATGTCAGTTTTCCCCTCGGCTACATTGGATGGAGCGAAGACCTTAAGTGATAGTAACACCTGAGCGGCTGAAGCCAAATTTGGGACATCAGGATCGCCGTCGCTGTCAGTGTCAACAACTGGATCTCCACTTGCGTAGGAATAGCCGCTACCATTGTCGTAGTCCTGGGCGTAGTAGATAATGTGCGTCCACGGGGTTGTCGTGGAAATGACTAGGTCAATGGTGCTTTGCTGATCGCCAGTGTTCTTCAGGATGTGTTCATACCATACCACTCCGCCGGGGCGGACGATCCCGGAACGATCCGGCACCAGTGTAATCGCGCAGGCTGATGAGACAGTGATGGTATCTGCCTCGGTATCCGAAACAGCGGTGTTGTTTGTTGATGTAGCGGTAAAATTCAACGAGTCGAGGCCTGCAATAGCATCGTCTGGCGAACAGACAGAAGCGACAAAATGGTCCTCTTGGCCAGGATCTAGGGCGATGGTTTTAGTCACCGGGTCCTTCTCCGAGTCGTCAACAATTCCGTTGTCGTTAGAATCCCGATAAAAAACAACTTCCCATCCAGCCGCAAGCCCAGTCCAGGACAGGGTGAACACGTCCGGCGCCTGACCAGTATTGATTACATCAAGGGGATACTGCGCGCACTGGCCGGCAGCTATTGTTGGCGAAGGATCGGGGCCGCTGTCGCGGTTTTGAATCTCCACTCCGGCCTCGGTTACCTGCTCTATCACATCGGAAGTAGTGTCAGATTCTTGAGTATCGTTGCTTGATGTTGCCTGGATGATCGCTGTCTTTCCCGTAGTTAGCGTAGGCTGATCTGCAGGAATGAATACCTTGACGACGATGTCCCTGTAGCCATCTGGAGCTATCGGCCCGGTGTCCGGCGTTCCGTCTCCGTCGGTATCGGCAAGCGGGGTCAACCCATCGGAATTGTAGAACGTTACCGTCCAATCAGCGGGAATCGTCGAACCGCCAGCCAAGGCTATATCGAAGATGTCTTCAGCGCTACGGGTGTTTCTAACCCGATTTGTGAACGCTTTGGTTTCTCCTGCCGCTGCAGTGGGGTAGGTTTGGGTATCGTTGGAGGTCCCGGATCCGTCATCGGCAGGATTGTCAGGAGGAGGCGGCGATAGATAGTCAGTGTCCTCTATCACGACTCCGGCCTCTGCCCTTACCTCAATCGGAGCGTCATTGGATTTCACAATATGCGTGCCTTGCGGGTCTTGATTATCCGCGTAGTGCACCCACCCGTAGTTGTGTACATACCCGGCCGGGTGATTCAGTGGAATAACAACGCTGAATGTCAAAGACGCTGATGCATCAACGTCAAGTGCGCCATCGGTTATGTAGCCTACCACCTTCCAGCCAGCTGTGTAGCTAGTCGACCAATCCCACTGGGCAGGATCGCTATCTGGATTGGTGGGATTCGCGTAGACGATTGTTCCTCCGGACGGGCCACCACTTGGTGTTCCAGTTATCGTAAACGGTGTATTGCTGTAGGTTGGGATAACGTCATAGACGAGGACGCCGGTGTAGTTATCCGTACCGCCGTCCACATCAAAATCGACGGTGTTTGCGGCTTGAGTACCGGCATTTAACCCATCGATCTTGTATTCCACGGATGCACCGGGATCAAGGGTCAGTGGCGTGGCTGATTTTGTCACCTGGATCACGGCATCGTTGATCACGGTCGTTTTGTTAATGTTGCCGACGTCATCCTCGCTCGCCCCAGCGGGCACCGCACCGTTGTGAGTGGAAGCTCCGTCTACTCCGGCATAGATAGAGTCTCCACTGGCAGCTCCCCCAGGAACTGTATAGGATATGATAAGGCCGGTAACCTCGTCTTGTACCAACGGGCCGAGATCGAGGCTTACCACTTCTGCTAAGTCGACTATTCCATCGTCGTTGGTGTCGTTCCAGCTTGCCACAAGTGGTTCACCAGCATCGACGACACCATCTACGTTCTTATCCCAGAAGATCTCCATGCCAGTGCCGCCATCTGGTAGCTGAGGGCGAAGATCACTGTTGCTCGCATCGTATGTTGGCGTAAGGATGTATATATCATCGGTGTTGCCGGTGTTGGTGAGTGTATAAGGATAGTAAACAGTCTGACTTGCAACCGCATCCTGTTCCTGGCCGGGATCGGCAGCGGTGCCGTCTGGCAGTATTGAGATTCCGTATACAGGGGTAACCACTATGATGACTTGATTGGAGGTGGTAGTGTACTCGTTTCCCTCCTGATCCTCGTATAGGATGACTCCCTGGTTGACGATCTTGGTTCCTGCCGGGGTCTTAGCAAGGGCCACCGAGGATGCAACAAGTAGTACAACTACACTCAGCAGAGTCAATAAGACTATCACACCGGCATGGTTGAGGGATTTCATTTGAGTTCCACCTCGTAGGTCACATAGTGGGATTCACCGGGGGAGACATTGCTTAAGTACTCCCACTTAATGTGGGTAACAAGTTCAGGGGATGGCTCGCTTGCGCCCCAGGACACTCCTCCATCCTGAGAATAGTAAATCTGATAAGGCCCATCGTTATTTACCGCGGCTGTCCCCGCCATATAGGTTGTGTAGTCTGGAACAGCGTCAATCACGCGGACGTTGGAAAGCTCTACGGTGCCGGTATTGGTAAATTCAAGGCGGAAACGGACCGTATCACCAGAACCAGCAGCAATTGAAGTATTCCAGGTTGTGCCCCCATCAGCGCTTTCCCGCTTTTCCAGCCTCATCTTACCCTGAGAGACGAGAGTGATGTTTGTTACAGAATCGGAGTTGTTTGCTCCTTGGGCAACAAGCTCAATAATGTCCGTGGTTCCTGGCGGAGTGTCGGCGGGTACGAACGCGCGCATGATGAGCCCCTGTGTATCTCCTGCCGCAATGTCTATTGTATCGCCGCTAGCGATCGGCGTGCCGGTTATGCTTCCGTTTGCATCCGCGCGGTAAAGGATCCAATCCCAACCCTGGGTGGACGGGCCATAGTTCAGGCTTACAGTGTCGCTCTCACTTCCCAGATTCTGCAGAGTATGGTGATAGCTGATGATTGCACCAGGGAACGTGTGGCGTGTGTGGTCGGGATCAAGGACAATGGCGGCGCCCTGGAAGTACGCGGTGATTGTATTCGATAGGGCGACGTGGTTGCGGCGATCAACGGCAGAGGAAGGAGCGTCGTACCAATCTAGGGTCGCGCGATTTAAAAACGCGTGCCCCGGAGGAATGGCACTTGCGTTGTCGAAAGTAGCATTCACTGTGCAGGTGATGGTGACGGTTCCCTGTTCAGCGGGACCGATCTTATCAAAGGTTGCGGTTACCTCGCGACCGGTGTGGCTTGCGGCTGGGTTAGTACCCCCTGTAGCCGTCAGGTTAGTTATCGATAGCCCGTCGGGAACGGTATCGACGACCGACACGTCATATAGGGTTGCTTGTATGGATGGATCAGGGAACGTAAGGGTGTAGGAGATACTATCGCCCGATTGAACAGTCTCGCCATCCCCGGGAGACTGTGTTTTTGTTATTGCGCCAAGCAGTGTCGTGAGCGGGGCTCGCACAGGCCCGGTCGAATACTGACGCCGGCCTGCATCGTTTATTCCTATTGGAAGCGAGTAAGATGTTGCATCGGTCTCGTTTACCAGCGCTCGGGCCCCGACCCGACCAGAGCCGATGTCAGCGGGAACTGACACCTCGTAAACGATCACCAGTTCACTTCCGGGATCGATCGCATTCGCGCCACTGTGATTTAAGTCAAACACCATTTCGCCCGTGGAGGGCGTGTATGAGTAGTCATAATCAGAACCGCTAAGAGAACCGCCGTTTAGGGTTACCGAAACCACGGTTGGATCACGCAGATCGGGAGGCACAATGTCAGTTATGGTTGGGTCATAACCTAATCCGGTTGAATCGATATTCTGGACAGTTATAGCGTAGTTGATGGTCTGGCCTTGTTCGACCACGCCGTCTGAGTCATCCGTTTCCTTGGAGATAACCATATTCGGCTCCTGGATGGTAGTGCTGACAGTATTTGAGTCCACCGATAACTGGGTGTTTGGGTCATTGTCAACCCTGTTCCACGAATATGCTGCAGTATTATCGAAAGAGTTGCCTCGAGACACAGCCACACCACCATCGTACTGCTGGTCGACCGTAACGACTATTGTGACGGTAACTGTCTCATTGCCCACAGTATCTCCAATGATTTGTGACACGGCTGTCGTACCATCAGAATCTTCTGCAAAGGGTATATCTGTTTCAGCTCCTGCTCCTACCTTATAGCTGGCGCTTTCCACGGTCAATCCATCGGGGATGGTATCGGAAAATTCCATGTCATAGGCAGTCGTACCAGTGGGCACGGTTATGGTAACCGTGTATGTGAGAGTCTCGCCAATCTGGGCATTGTTTACTGTTTGTAAGCCAGTGGGAGAGCTTAAATCCGCCTCGACTGTCTTGGTGTTTTCTGGAAGTGTCTGGGTGTGATGCTGGCATACTTTTTCTGGCAGGTAACCGTAGTTTCCGGACCCAACGGCATTTCCGTACTCACGCTCGTTGCCTTCTTCCTCGAGCACTGAACCATCTCCTGGTAGAGATGTGTATGATTCAACGCGCCCCGAGTTATCGAGGTATGCTCCTGCCCCCACTCCGGGATCTACCGTTGCCTGGTAAACAATGGTTATAAGCTCGTTTGCCTGAATTGCCGTATCTTGTGTGTCCTGCAGTGTTATGGTTAGAGCGCCGGCCCCCGAATTCCAGCTTGTCGTGTAATCTGTCCCGGAAGCAAGGGTGCGGGTATTTACAGTGACGCTTGTTACACTCGGCTGTGCTTCCCGCATACCAACTGGAATTGTATCGACTAATACCAGATCGTAGGCAGGTGACGTGCCGGTATTCTTGGCAGTGAACGTGTAGTCGATTGTATTGGTCGCCTCCACGGGGGTTCCTGTGTGATCGGCACTGTCGCAGGCCGGGCTGGAGGTC
>CAZKFV010000034.1:0-9579 GCA_964552295.1 uncultured Thermotogae bacterium
AGCTTTGTTTTTCGGATAAGGGTGCGCCTATATAGAAATGCCTGTGGCCATATCAGGATCTTAGCTCGGGCAAGCAGACCACGTTTAATCCTCCTGCGCCCATAATGTGTGCTCATCAAACCAGGAATCTCTCGCCACTTGGCCTTCATGATCTGCATGATATACGATGGCAGGAAAGGCTGGCAATAAGCATTTAGAACTCCGCGGGTGGTAGGAGAGAAAGTGGGAAGCTTACAGTATGCTCTTTATAGTACAATTATCACGTCAAAGAGAGATTTAGATGATAAAACTTGTGTTAAAGAGAGTGATAGATCTAGCGTTTGCGCTGCCAGCTCTGGCGCTCCTAGTTGTACCTTTTGCACTTATTGGCACGGCGATTAAGCTGAGCTCGCCTGGTCCGGTGTTCTTCCATTGGGAACGTGTTGGTAAGGATGGGCGGTCCTTTGTTCCCTTGAAATTTCGCACAATGAAGCACGGTTCGCGGCGCGGTGAAGTTGACAGCGTATCAAAAGAGGATCCTCGAATAACCAGGCTGGGACGTTTTCTGCGTGCCTGGGGCGTCGATGAGCTTCCACAGCTTTGGAATGTGATCAAAGGAGAGATGAGTTTGGTGGGGCCGCGCCCGACGCTGCGCTATCAAGTGGAACGCTACAATAGGCGCCAGATGCACCGGCTAGATATGAAACCTGGCATAACCGGCTGGGCTCTGATCCACGGGCGAAACGCGTTAACCTGGAGCCAGCGGATTGAGTACGATTTGTGGTACGTGAAGCATTGGTCTATCCGCTTAGATCTTTGGATTATGCTATGTACCCTGGTAGTTGTGGTGCATCGCGACGGTCTGTATGGCCCTGGAGGGGTAAACGACACATTTGAAGTGAAACCACCTGAGGACGAGATAGTATGAAGATTGGCATAGTTGGAGCGGGAGGACACGGTAAGGTGGCCTACGACATTCTGCGTTTAGTCCATGGTGATAATCAAGATGTGAGGTTTTTCGATGATAACGAAGCGGCATGCGAAATCATAGGAAAGCCCATAGTTGGGCCAATAGAGGCGCTGTTGGAAGAAAGAGATGTTAGGTATGTGTTCGTAGGTATTGGGGACAATAGGACGCGGTCGAGAGTTGTCGCGCAGCTGGTTCAAGCCGGAAAGCTATTCCTCTCTCTGATACACCCTTGGACTTCCATTTCGTCATATGCCCAGATCGGCATCGGATCTATCGCAGTAGCGGGCACGGTGGTAAACGCTGGCGCAGTAGTTGGTGAACACGTCATCCTGAACACGCATTGCTCGGTAGGCCACGACTGCCGCGTGGAGGACTTCGCCCAGATTGCCCCGGGGGTGAATTTGGGCGGCAACGTGGTAGTCAAGCGGGGCGCGTGCCTGGGGATCGGCGCCAAGGTGGCGCCCAACATCCGCGTGGGCGAGTGGTCGATTGTCGGGGCCGGTTCTGTTGTCCTGCACGATATACCCCCGAGCACGTTCGCCTGCGGGACACCGGCGCGTGCAGTACGCGGGCTCGAGGATCATACATGAGCTTTGGGAGCCGACTGCTGAGGTTCAAGCTCGGCAAATCACAGGCGGATATTGACCGTGTTCTGCGGTTTCTGATACCCTATGCCTACCGAGCCATACCTGTATACCGCGCGCTTGCCGAACGCCACCGTGTCGATCCGCACACCGTGCAAAGCGCAGAGGATCTGAATAGTCTGCCCATCGTTTCCAAGCAGGATCTGCTTGCTGGGTTCCCTAAAGGGGTGGTGCGGGAGGGAATAGATCCGTTACAGCTACAGAAGCGGTTCACCAGCGGGTCGACAGGAGTGCCTTTTGTTGCCCTCTATTCAAGTTCCGATAGATGGTTTCGCCGTGCGGGGCTGCTGCGGGCTATCTCGCGTTCTACTCACCTACACTGGCCGCTGCGCATCGCCGAGCTGGGTATCGGCGCACAGCAATTTGCGCAGCTTCAAGGGCGCAGTAAGCATAGCCACGCACTGGATACCCTGCGCCCGTTTGTCGTGCACCATATCCCACGCGCAGCTACGGTGACTGAACAGGTGAGGATGCTGCGCGCGACGCGGGCGGACGTGGTGACCGGCCACCCGAGCCTTCTCCAGTTGGCTGCTGAGGAGCTGGTCCGTAGTGGTTTAGACTGGAGACAACCCCGTATTGTGCTTAGCCGAGGGGAGGTGCTTAGCCCGCGGGTACGGGAGTTGCTTGGCCAAGCGTTTTCGTGCCCAGTGGTCGACTTCTATAACTGCGAGGAAATCGGGAACATCGCTTGGCAGTGCCCCCTGGACGTAAACAGAATGCACGTGAACCAGGACCTGTGTCAATTAGAGATAATCGACGAGGATGGAGCAGCAGCACCGGACGGAAAAGTGGGGCGCGTCGTGGTCACAAGCCTGTACAACACGGCTATGCCGTTCATCCGCTACCTGCTCGACGACCGGGCAGCGATAGTTGATCGGGGCCGCTGTGCTTGCGGCTACAAAGGGACGACGATCTCACTTGTGCAGGGGAGAAGCCAGGATTTGATTGTGCTTCCCAACGGTAAACTGGTCTCGCCACGAGTGGTGGATTCGCTCATTGCTCAGGCGATCTTGTCGGGATCAGCTCAAGCTAACCGGCTGGAGAATTTTCAGCTAATCACTTACCAGATAATCCAAGAGACCGAGCAGGAATTCACGATCCGTATGGCTGGTCCAGGATCGAGACGGCCCGAGCTTCCCCAGGCACTCCGCGCTGCGTTACAGGATGTTCATCCGGACATACATTGCTCGTTCAGGTTGGAGGACGAGTTGCCCCTTGAGCCGTCGGGAAAGCGTCGGGCGATTATCTCCAGAGTTATGGCCAACCGCGATGAGCTCTCGTAACCCTCTCGCTCGGTTCAAGCTCGGCAAATCACAGGCGGATATCGACCGTGTTCTGCAGTACATAGTTCATGAAGCATACCGAAGCGTGCCGTACTACACAGATACGTGGTCCAAGGGCGGTGTGCAGATTCATCGGTTCCGCGGTGTCCGCGATCTTCCCCAGCTTCCGGTGACGAGCCGAGAATCCGTAAACAGCATTCCTGAACGGGACCGTCTGCACCGACACGCATCAATCAACCGCTGCGTGCACTCCAGTACCAGCGGTTATCTTGGCCTCCCACTCACGGTGCACATGAGTCGCACAGAGGCGTTGTGGAGGAAGCTGACCTTGCTTCGGGTTATAACGCAATATGTAAAGGCCCCTCTTCCGATTCGCCTTGCTGATGTAGGGCCCATGGTTCCTAGGCATAGAACCGGCATAGAACAGAAACTTAGGATAGTAAAAATCCTGCGGATACCAGCAACGGCTCCCTTGGTAGAGGCCGCGGAGCGGCTGCGCCGCTTCAGACCGACGATAGTAGAAGGCTACCCAACCTGTCTGGAACTCTTGGCCGAGGAACTAGAGCGACAGGGCGGCTCGCCATTACGGACAAGGCTTGTCATATCTCGTGGGGAAGTTCTTCATAACGCCACCCGAAACCTTCTAGCACGAGTTTTCTCTTGCCAAGTAAGGGATATGTACAGCTGCGAAGAAGGTGGAAATATGGCTTGGGAATGTCCTGTAAATCCGGGCCTTTGGCACGTAAACAACGATACGTGTGTGCTTGAGGTAGTGGATGATGATGGTTTGCCTGTGCCGGCGGGAACAGAGGGAAGGGTGCTCCTAACCAATCTTTTCAATCGCACGATGCCCTTCATTCGTTATGAGCTAGGAGATCGTGCCACAATGGGAACCCAGGAATCGTGTTCGTGCAACGCTACTGGTGTAACGCTTACCTCGATTGCCGGAAGGGATGACGACTTTCTGACATCTCCAGACGGGCGACGCCTGTCGCCTCGTCTGGCAGCAAATACAGTATTCAATGTCTTGCGCTCTGATGCCGATTCGAGCACCGTAAGCGCTTCCGTGGCTAAATTTCAGATCGTACAGGAGTTCAGCGGCAGTATTTGCCTGCGCGTGGTTTTGAGGACCCCCGAGGGGGAGAAGAATGCAAATCGGGCGGCGCGTGCCCTGGAATCAGTGATGCCTGGCTCTAGCTGTCGAGTGGAGGTGCTGACAGAGATTCCCCTCGCAGCAGGGGGAAAGTTGAAGAAGGTTCTGGTGGAGCGAAAGCCGAAAACATAGGCCTTCATTATGTGAGTTATGTCCAAGTGTAGAATTAGAAGAAGCTGATGATATATGTTCTCCAAGAAGCAATGGGAATAACGGCTGAGATCCTGCCGTATGTGGTCACTGCCGAACTTGCGGCAAAGGAAGAAGACAGTACAACTAAAGGTGGAAAATGAATATCCCACTAGCCAAACCTGACATCACAGAGCGAGAGATCGAGGCTGTTACCGCGGTGTTAAGAACACCGCAGCTTGCACTTGGTCCTAAGCTAAAGGAATTCGAGTACGAGATGGCGCAATACATTGGAGTAAAATACGCCATAGCCGTCAACTCCGGAACCTCTGCCCTACATTTAATCATAAAAGCCCTCGCAATAAGCGATGGTAACGAAGTGATAACTACTCCGTTTAGTTTTATCTCCTCAGCTAACTGCATTTTGTTTGAGAATGCTAAACCGATATTTGTGGACATCCAGCCAACGACACTCAACATTGATCCAGCCAGGATTGAAGAGCAGATTACTGTTAATACAAAGGCCATTTTGGCAGTGGATGTCTTCGGCCAGCCAGCGGACTGGGATAGTCTACAGGAGATCGCTTACAGATATGGTCTAAAGCTCATCGAGGATTCCGCTGAGGCGTTGGGCGCGGAGTATAACAGTCATGAGTCACGCGTTAATGGCCGAGGATCGAGAACCATAGATCAAAGAAACCAAGACAGCCTTATGTGGAGGAAGGCAGGGAGTTTTGGTGACGCCGCGGTTTTCGCATTCTATCCCAACAAGCAGATTACAACCGGCGAAGGCGGGATAGTCGTAACCAACAATAAGGAAATCGCCTGCCTCTGCCGCAGTTTGAGAAACCAGGGAAGGAAAGAGGGGAGCACATGGCTGCAGCACGAGCGCCTTGGCTATAACTATCGGTTGAGCGACATAAACTGCGCCCTGGGAATCGCACAACTGGAAAGGATTCAAGAGATTCTTGATAGGCGAGAACAAGTTGCTAAGCTTTACAACCAGCGACTGAAGGATGTTGAAGAAATAGAGATCCCTTATGTCTCGCCTAATGTTAAGATGAGCTGGTTTGTATATGTCATAAGGCTTTCAGACCGTTACACCAGAACCGATCGAGATAGAATCTTACAGGGACTGAGAAAAAGGGGAATAGGGTGCGGTGATTACTTCCAGCCAATCCATCTTCATCCAGTATATCGCCAGCTCGGTTACAGAGAAGGTGATTTCACAGTGACGGAAAGCATCGCTGCCAGGACGATCGCCCTGCCATTTCATAACAACTTGACCGAGGGAGAGATCGACTACGTTGTATCCGGCTTGAAAAACATAGTTAAATAGTCCAAAAGGATTATCCTTATTTGATATGTCAATAATGGACTCCAGACTTTGGAAGCTGTATGTTAGGCGTCTGATCAAACCGACGCATCACCGGAGGGCGCTGTTCTTCCTGACCGTTGATGTCATCCTGATAGCCCTATCCATGCTGTTTGCCTTCATGTTCCGGTTTGACTGGATAATCCCCCAGGACTACTTAACGGAACTCTGGATTTCAACCCTGCTTGCTCTGGCGGTAAAAATCCCAATGTTTTATCTGCAGGGGCTCTACCACCTTAGCTGGCCTTACGTTAGTGTTCAGGAGCTCCTGTCCGTACTTAAAGGGGTCCTTTACAGCTCCTTACTTATCGGCACAGCATTCTTCGTTCTGCGGCCAGCATTGCCAGAGCTGACTTTTCCCAGATCGATTCTGTTCATTGATTTCCTCTTAACGCTCTTCTTCATAGGAGGCTTTCGCTTGGCCAAACGTATTTGGTTGCAGTTCGTCAAGAAAGCTCCGCTGGCAGGAAAGAGAACCTTGATTGTGGGAGCTGGCGATGCTGGAGAGCAGCTTCTACGCAGTACCCGTAAGTTGGACAATCCTGATTGTTTTCCTATTGGTTTTGTCGATGACGACCCAGTGAAAAAGGGGACGTCAATCCAAGGTGTGAGGGTACTGGGAACCAGAAAGGAGATCCCTGAACTTGTGAAGGCCCTCGACATTGAGGAGCTGTTGATCGCCATACCTTCCTCTTCCCCCAAGGTAATCAAGGAAACAGTGGAGCTGGGCAGAAAGGCAAAGCTAAAATCGATAAAGGTTCTCCCCGACCTAAGCCAACTCCTCTCCGGAAAGGTAGGGCTGGCCGACGTGCGGGAGGTCCAGCCAGAAGACTTGTTTGAAAGGGAACAAGTCAGGATAGACACCCAGGAGATCGAGAAATGCCTGAGGGATAAATCGGTTATGGTTACCGGTGCTGCCGGCTCTATTGGCTCGGAACTTTGCCGCCAGATCTCCAAGTTTCACCCTAAAAAGCTCATCATGCTGGACCATGAAGAGACCGGCCTTTTCGATATCAACCGAGAGCTTGCCGACAAGCTTCCCAGGCTGAATTGCGTGGCCTTACTTGGAGATGTAAAGGATAGCCAGAAGATAAGACGGATCTTTACACAGCACTCACCAGAGATCATCTTCCATGCTGCGGCATATAAGCACGTGGGAATGATGAAAGAGAACCCCGATGAAGCTATCAAGAACAACGTCTTTGGGACTAAGTCACTTGGAGAGGCTGCGATTCAGGCTGGTACAGAACGATTAATCTTGATCTCCACTGACAAGGCAGTCAATCCAGTTGGGATAATGGGGATGTCGAAACGGGCTGCAGAGCTAGTGATCCAAGAGCTTGGCCGCAGGGGTTTCACCAAGTTCTCTGCGGTGAGGTTCGGCAATGTGATCGGAAGTCGGGGAAGTGTTATTCCTATTTTCAAGGAGCAGATCAGCCATCGCGGCCCAGTTACAGTGACAGATCCAGATATGCGCCGCTACTTTATGACAATATCCGAGGCTGTCCTCCTGGTTCTGCAGGCCGCTGCTATCGGTAAAGGGGGAGAGGTATTCGTACTAGACATGGGAGAGCCGGTAAGTATCCTAGAGTTGGCCAGAGAAATGATACACCTTTCCGGCTATGAACCAGATAAGGATATCCCCATAAGCATTATTGGAGCAGGGGACGATGAGAAGATATTTGAGGATATCCTGACCGCTGAGGAAGGTAGCGAGGCTACTCAGCATGAGAAGATCTTTACTGCCAGAATGACCGATCAGATAAGTAGCGAAGAGATTGATGAACACTTGCATAGATTGAAGGAGGTGGTATACGAAGGCGGAGATACCGAAGAGATCAAATGTATTCTCCAAGAGATGATCTTTGGACATAAGAATACTAGCGATCCCAAGGATGGCGGGAAATAGGAAAGCTGGACAATAGACATGCCGGATTGATTGCCTGATCATCTATCTTCTTCCTGACCGTTACTTGGCTCATCGCGCGAGGTGATGCAAAGCAACAACGTAAGAGCATAAGCGTTACTGATTATCGTGCAATGGAAGATGATCTTTCGCGCTTCAATTGCTTAAGGAGAATGACATGAAGAGTTTTTGCGTAATCATGGCAGGAGGTCGTGGCGAGAGATTGTGGCCGGTTAGTACCGCGCAACGGCCAAAGCAATTTACAAGCCTTGGATCGAAGCAGACGATGCTACAGGAAACGGTTAGGCGTATATCGCCGTTGGTTGCGCAGGAAGATATTTACGTTGTCTGCCCGGCGCAATATGCCGAATCTGTCATCGAGCAGCTCGATATACCTCCGCAGAATGTAATCATGGAACCCATAGGCCGTAATACTGCGCCCTGCGTAGGTCTGGCGGCGATTGTTCTTGAAAGAAAGGATCCAAGTGCAACCATGATCCTGCTGCCAGCAGATCACGTCATCAAAAACGGTGATCAATTCCTGAACATACTCAAACTAGCAACGCAGGTGGCCTCATCCGAAAGACAGCTTGTAACACTGGGGATAATGCCCGATCGTCCTGCCACTGGATATGGTTACATCCAATTAGGCAAGCTGGTTGATGAGGCAGATGATATTGGCGTATATGAAGTGGATAGATTTACTGAGAAGCCCGATGAGAAGACAGCCAAGCGCTTTTTAGAAGAAGGAAACTACTATTGGAATAGTGGCATGTTCGTATGGCGGATAGATGTAATCCTAGATGAAATTATGCAGCACATGCCTGGGCTTCATGCTGACCTCATGGAGATTAAGAGACATATGGGAAAGCCCGATCTTGACCAGGTTATAGCTGGTGTATATCGTAAGCAGGAATCGATATCCATCGATTATGGAGTGATGGAGAAATCATCCCAAGTATTGGCAATTCCTGCTGACATAGGCTGGAGCGATGTAGGCGATTGGTCGGCACTGGATAGTGTGTTTGACAGAGACGGAAACGGCAATGTAGTGAAGGCTAACCACGTGGGGATCGATACCAAAAACTGCGTAATTTACCAACAAGAAACAGATAGGCGCATTGCCACTGTTGGCTTAGAGGACCTTGTGATAATTGATACCCAAGATACGCTGCTTGTCATGCCTAAGCAGAAATCACAGAAAGTACGAGACATTCTAAAAAAGATCCAGGATCAGCGCTAGTTCATCAATAAGCACATTCCATACTAGCCCCTTTATTGCTGCGGTTATGAGCTAAAGGCTAATATGGCGCTTTGGATGCACGCTGCATTAGGGTATCATTACTTGGAGGATTAGTATGGTACTAGCTACGTTTGGGGCATCGTTTTTGGTGGCGCTTATTGCAGTCGTCTTGTTACTACCCCGATTACACCGAGCAAGAATAGTGGGAAAGGACATGAACAAGCAGGGGCTTCCCGAGGTGGCAGAGATGGGAGGCCTGGCAATTGTTGCCGGTGCAGGCGTAGGAATATCTGTTTCGTTAGCGCTCATAAGTTTCTTTCGCGTTCTTCCCGATGCCAGCACTACCCTTCTTCTTGCCGCGATGTCCACTATCCTGCTTACAGCACTAATAGGCTCGATAGACGATCTTCTGGGGATGGAGCAGTGGGTAAAGGCATTTCTCCCGGCAATCGCCGCGTTACCTTTGGTGGCAGTTCGAGCAGGCCATACATGGCTTTCGATTCCGTTTGTAGGCAGGTTCAACTTCTGGATCTTCTATCCCCTGTTCTTAGTCCCTACTGGAGTGATGGTAGCGGCAAATGCTGTAAACATGCTGGCCGGTTTCAATGGAATGGAGGCCGGAATGGGGCTTATCGCCATTGGAAGTCTGGCGGTGATAGCTTCTTATATACACCAGACAACTGCTCTCATCATATTGCTTGCGGGGGCAGGGGCCATTCTTGCAGTGCTTATTTTCAATTGGTATCCAGCCAAGATTTTGATCGGTGATGTAGGAACACTGTCTATTGGTGCGATCATCGCTACAGCGGTGATTGTGGGGAATTTCGAGACAGCTGGTGTAATTGTGCTAATACCGTATGCGATCGACTTTTTGTTCAAGGCAGCAAATAAATTTCC
>CAZKFV010000035.1:0-6478 GCA_964552295.1 uncultured Thermotogae bacterium
AGGAGGTCAAACTGAGCGCAGGAAGGGTTATTGCGATTATCATTGGGAGTCTTTGTGTGCTTGTTGGTATCGTTCTATTGTTCGGTGGAGGGGCTCTTGTGGGGATCAATCAAGGGCTTACTGATGAGGAAGGTTTTCTGACATTACCCCGTGCTGAGTTTGAGCGCGAAACATACGCTGTGGTCGCAGAGCTGTCATTGGAAGATGATTGGATCTGGTGGTATCGCCGCCCAACGACGGTGCGGATTCGGATGACGGGTGAGCAGTCGATGTTCATAGGTATAGGGAGCCGAGCGGCTCTAGAGGGGTATCTTTACGGGGTTTCTTATTCCCGGATCGATGATATGGACTTCCAGCACTACCGAAAAAGCGGAGCTTGGAGAACGGATTACCGCGATTATGTAGGCCTGGATATACCTGAACCTCCCTATGATCAATCCTTCTGGCATGCAAGCATTCAGGGTAGTGGTACACAAGAGCTGCTCTGGAACATTGAGCCCGGGGATTGGGTTATTGCGGTAATGAATGCCGATGGGTCACGCGGAATTCACGTAGAGGGCTCGGTTGGCGCTAAGGCACCCTGGCTTCTGGGAATCGGCATTGGGCTTCTAGCCTCGGGGTTAGTCTTCATCGCTATTGGAATAGTTTTAATACTGCTTATGGCGCGGCGAACACGAAGACTGGTCAGCGCAAAGGCGCCAGAAGCGACACCACTCAAACCAGGAGCTTTTCCCCTTACGCTAAAGGCTGAATTGACCGAGCCATTGTCCCCTGCTTTCTGGCTTGTTAAGTGGTTTTTGCTGATACCTCATCTTGTGGTACTGGCGTTTCTATGGGTGGGATTTGTGTTTAGTTGGCTCTTTTCTCTTTTTGCAATTCTGTTCACTGGTAGATACCCACGTAGGCTGTTTGACTACAACGTAGGTGTGATGCGCTGGATGTGGCGGGTCGCTTTCTACAGCTACCAAGGGCTTGGTACAGACCAGTACCCTCCGTTCACGCTGAAGGCAGGTGGTTATCCAGCTGACCTTGACGTTAGCTACCCGGATAAGCTTTCTCCTGGACTGGCTTTGGTCAAGTGGTGGTTGCTGGCGGTACCTCACTACATCGTTATAGGGCTACTTCAGGGAGGCGGAGGCTATAACTCCTGGGGATTGACCACCATTTTGACCTTGTTTGCTGGTGTAACCCTGTTATTCACCGGGAAATACCCAAAGGACATCTTTCGGCTGGTAGTGGGGATGAACCGTTGGACATTCCGTGTGTTTACCTACGTAGCTTTGATGACCGATGTGTATCCGCCATTCCGACTGGAGGAATGACAGAGAGATTAGTAGAGCCTCAGGGTTCGACGAAGCACGTGGCTGGTTTTGCTGAATCTCAATTTGCGGGGCCGTCATGGTTTTCCATCAGATCCTTGCGTCTATTCAATTACGGGTACATTTTACAGTTATATTTGTTGTCACTTGTTATCACATAATCACAGGGGAATCAGCTTTGGCTTATAGGAAGGGCACAAGTGGTGAGCTGGGCTTGAAATCTTGATGATAGAGAGTTAGCCTTCTGGAGCGTATAGGGGCTGAATCAGGAGGGTATCTGCAGTGACTACCTTTATTCACACTGACAAAGCCCGATATAGAGGAGGAAGTTGTGGGTAACACGGATGTATTGATAGTTGGAGGCAGTGCCGCTGGGCTTACTGCCGCGATCTCTGCTCGGCGTTTTAATCCGCAGGCCAAGATTACAATAATCAGAAAGGAAGAAAGGGTTCTTGTACCGTGTGGTATTCCATATATCTTTGGCACCCTAGAAAAGCCAGAGGATGACCTTATCGGTGATGAGATACTGGAAAAACATAATATCGAGTTAATTATTGATGAGGTTGCATCGATCAATAAGGGGGCAAAGACTGTCAGTACAGCAAGTGGAGAAACGATCTCTTATCAGCGAATGGTGCTGGCTACTGGTTCGTACCCCCTGGTGCCGCCTCTTCCTGGGGTGGATCTGAAAAATGTGTTTACGGCAAAGAAGGACATTAACTATCTGAAGGAACTAAAGAACGTTCTGGAACAGGCAAAGGATCTGGTGATTGTTGGCGGTGGGTTCATCGGGCTGGAATTTGCAGATGAGTGCAAAAAAATGTCCAACCTGAGCAGTGTGAGCGTAGTTGAGCTTCTGTCTCATTGTCTTCTGGTAGCTTGTGACAGTGAAGTGTGCGTGCAAGTAGAAGAAGAGCTAAAGAAAGCGGGTGTTAAGTTATTTACTGACAGGAGGGCTAAGGCAATCCTGGGAGATGGGAAGGTTGAGCAAGTAGAGCTAGAGAATGGTCAGAAGCTTAAAGCTGATGCGGTTATTCTAGGTATTGGGGTTAGGCCAAACGTTGATCTGGCAAAGAATGCTGGATTACAGGTGGACGACCGTGCGGGAATATGGGTTGATTCCTGGATGAGAACAAGCGATCCAAGTATCTTTGCTGCTGGGGACTGCACCCAAAAGAGCTGCTTTCTGAGTAACGGACCATGCCTGCTTCGACTGGCTTCGATTGCCACTATGGAAGCAAGGGTGGCAGGAGCGAACATATTTGCTCTGCGGCAGCGAGCTGCTTCCCCAATAGGTGTTTTCGGCACCGTTATCGGAGGCATATCGATTGGCTCTGCTGGATTCACTGAGCGCCAGGCAGCACAGGAAGGAGTTGACATAGTTGTAGGTACGGCGACATCAATGGATAAACATCCGGGGACTTTGCCTGGGAGTCAGAAGCTGTCTGTAAAACTTGTGTTCATGAAGGATTCCCGAAAACTTATCGGCGGACAGGTTTATGGAAGCGACAAGGCAGGTTACGTGGCAAATTGTATAGGATCTTTGGTTCAGCAGGGCTTGCGTGCGGATGAATTAGTGACCTTCCAGGTAGGAACCCATCCCAAGCTGACCCCTTCTCCTATTGCTCACCAGATCGAGAACGCTGCCGAGATTGCCTTAGCAAAGCTTATCCAGTAAGGGTTTTTAGGAAACTAATAGGTTAACTGGTTATACTTATCTTGCAGGGCTGGACAGTTGATCCAGCCCTGCGGCTTTTGATGATACATTAAAGCGACGGTTTGAACAGCAGGTTAATACTTGCTCTTACCTTGCTGGCGGTTTAGGTTCTTCAGGCCGGTAGAAAGCCCATCATTGACCTCTCTTTTCACCCTTGCGCGGAGATCTTGCTCGCCTGCGACCCAGAAAATCCGCTACGGCTCATCGGTCGTGAACCACTAGCTCGCGTAAGGCCCAGTACGTAATTGTCGCTGCCGTGTTACCTTAGTTTATTGCTAGTGAAAGCCTCGAGTTGGTTTCTATCAAGCTAGATTGCCGACTAGGCTTATATGCTTTGTGTATCCTCAACCAGCAAGACAAGAGTGGATGGGTGAGTGTCCATCTGGTTGATGAAGCTTCTTGTAACCTAGTATCATCGTAGGACTTTACTAAACAGGACGTGTGTTTCTACTTCCGTGAACGAACCAAACCTGGGACCCAAAGAAGACGAAGTTCAGGAAAGCACAAGGCGAATAGCTCGGTCTTGGGCTCACCCTTGGCAAGATATCGTTCGAGAGTTGAATGTTTTACCAGAGAGCGGCCTTACTAACGACGAGGTATGTAATCGCCAGTCCAGATATGGGCTTAATGAATTGGGTCAAGCACAGCCCAAGAGCAGCTGGCTGATCTTGGGAAATCAGTTCAAGAGCTTGATAATAGCGCTTCTGGTAGTTGCGGCTGCTTTGTCCTTTGCCTTTGGTGAGTTCATAGAGGGAGTAGCAATCGCTGCTGTTATATTCATTAGTGCTGGCATAGGCTTTTTTACTGAGCTTCGGGCGACCCGCTCTATGGAGGCGCTGCGCAGGTTGGGTAGCGTAAACGCCCGCGTTCGTCGTGATGGCCAGCTTCAAGAAATACCCGCCCAGGAAATTGTCCCCGGTGATATCGTTGTCCTAGAGGGGGGAGATATTGTCACTGCTGATCTCCGCCTTATCGAGGCGTCCAAGTTACAGGCTGATGAATCTGCTCTTACGGGAGAATCCCTGCCAGTGAGCAAGCAGATTGAGCCAGTTGACAGAGAAACGGGGCTTGCCGGCCGCACCAACATGCTGTTCAAAGGCACCGCGGTAACTCGAGGATCAGGTGCAGGCGTAGTTGTGATGACGGGGATGAATACGGAGCTAGGGCATATTTCTTCGCTTGTGCAGACGGCAAGAGAAGAGGAGACCCCGTTAGAGAGACGCCTTGATCAGCTTGGTAACCGTCTTATTTGGGCCACTCTAGCTATTGCCTTAACTATCGCCCTCACTGGGACCATTGCAGGTAGAGGAATGTTTCTAATGATTGAGACATCCATTGCTCTTGCTGTTGCTGCTATTCCCGAGGGATTGCCTATTGTAGCCACGATGGCTCTTGCACGGGGCATGTGGCGAATGGCCCGACGAAATGCTCTGATAAACAGGCTATCCGCGGTAGAGACTCTGGGGGCAACAAGCATAATTTGCACCGATAAGACCGGCACGCTAACTGAGAACCGGATGACGGTCGTGCGAGTGTTGTTAGATCAGGAGGATATTGAGCTCGATAGAGGGCCAAAACCAAGTGATGCCGGTGATAAAAATAATGATTCCAACAGCCGTATCTTGCGGGAAGCTCTTCGAATAGGGGTTTTATGCAATAATGCGTCGCTTGCGGGAAAGGATTCTGATGAGGTAACCAAGGCAGTGGGTGACCCTTTAGAGATTGCACTGCTTGTTGCTGGGGAAAATGAGGGAATAAGTAAGGCTTCTATACTCCAAGATTATCCAGAAGTGCGTGAAGAGGCTTTTGACTCAGAGACAAAGATGATGGCAACCTTCCATGAGACCAATGGGGAACTCTACGTAGCAGCAAAAGGTGCACCAGAAGCAATACTCAGTTCATCCTCTCGGGTTCAAACCCTACAAGGTGAACATGATCTCAACAATGAGGAGCGAAATAGATGGTTAGAGAAGAGCACCACAATAGCCGGTGAAGGCTTGCGTGTACTAGCCCTTGCCAGTAAGACTGTACAATCTGTGGAGGTCAATCCTTACCAGGATCTCAGCTTTGTTGGGCTTGTTGGCTTGCTTGATCCTCCGCGTAAAGATGTGAGGGAAGCTATAGACACATGTCAACGTGCAGGTATTCGGGTGGTAATGGTCACTGGGGATCAGCCAGCTACTGCTCGTAACATAGCGCTTGCTACTGGCCTGGTGGATGAAAAACAGGTTGAGGCGGTGCATGGAGATGAACTTGCGCAGCTAGATACGCTCTCCGGGCAAGAACGGGAACATCTACTTCGCGTTCCAATTTTTGCGCGTGTAAATCCGAAGCAAAAGCTTGATCTTATAAGCTTTTACCAAGAAAGCGGTGCTATAGTAGCTATGACCGGAGATGGGGTAAACGATGCCCCAGCTCTCAAGAAGGCCAACATTGGAATAGCTATGGGCAAAAGAGGAACACAGGTTGCCAGGGAAGCAGCGGATATGGTCCTCAAAGACGATGCTTTTTCCTCGATTGTCGCTGCTGTATCTCAGGGACGAGCGATCTTTGATAACATAAGAAAATTTGCTTTGTACCTGCTTTCCTGCAATGTCAGCGAGGTTATGGCAGTTGCCATAGCCTCACTTGCCGATGCCCCTTTGCCCATACTTCCTCTTCAGATTCTCTTCTTGAATCTAGTTACAGATGTTTTTCCAGCCCTGGCCTTGGGTGTAGGAGAGGGTGATCCATCGGTGATGGATCGTTCTCCTCGCAATCCAAAAGAGTCGATCTTGACTAAGTTTCATTGGGCGTTGATTGGTGGCTATGGCTTCGTGATTACAGTGGCCGTGCTTGGAGCTCTAAGCCTTTCTATCAATTGGCTTAACCTGAACAGGGAAACCGCTGTCACGGTCTCCTTTTTGACCCTGGCCTTCGCTCAACTGTGGCACGTGTTTAACATGAGGGACAGGGGATCGTCTTTCGTGTCAAACGACATTACGCGCAACCGCTATGTATGGGGAGCATTAGCTCTTTGTAGCGGACTTTTGTTGGCCGCGGTCTATCTTCCGGGGCTAGCTTCAGTGCTTAAGGTTGTTGACCCGGGGACTAAAGGATGGCTGTTAGTGGGAGTCATGAGTCTATTACCATGGGCGGTAGGGCAGGGCGTTCACGAGGTAATAAAGGTCATTGATCGAAGGAGACGAGAAAGCTTGGGATGTGGCCAATAAGTGGGTCAATATAGCTATTTCCAGTTCTTACGTTCTTTTAAGCTGGTTCTCCGCTGTTTCGAGTGGGTAGTTGAAGGTAGTTGTGCTACATGGTGGCTTTCAAAAGAGACGTAATACAGTGATGCTTGATCAGTAAGAAAGACCAAAAGCATACTCGCGCAGAGACCTGTCTGCGCCTGCCTGTGCGTGTACGCACGCAGACAGGTCCGAAGGACAGGCAGGCGCATAGT
>CAZKFV010000036.1:0-8265 GCA_964552295.1 uncultured Thermotogae bacterium
ACCTTGCACCTTGAAATGCTAGTTGGGACTGCTACGCTTGGGCCAGACAGGATTGCCCCAGCAAATTCCCTTTGATGGTCCAAAAGAAAATGCGAAGCGATCAGCGATCCCATGCTGTGGCCTAACAGGAAGAATGGCTTGTTTAGTTGCCAAGAGTGTACCATACCAACATATTTTTCCAATACACCGGTAAAATCATTAAAGCTTCTAATGTAAGCTCGCCTACCATCTGATTTTCCGTGTCCCAGGTGATCAAAGCCGTAGACAGCATACCCTAACGGAACAAAGGAATTGACAACGTTCATGTATCTGCCGCTGTGTTCAGCGAGACCATGAGAGATGATAATTACTGCGCGGGGATCACCTTCTGGTAGCCAATACTGGTAGTAGATCTTGGCCTTGCGTACTGCTGTAAAGAAACCATCTTCATGCTTCATTTATGGCCAAGCTTACTAGATTATAGAGCTAACAAACAATTAACTGCCTTATTATTAGAACGGATATTGTAATGACTATTTTCTGCTTCCTGGTTTATCAAATGGGATCCCCCGCTTGCAGAGTGGACAGTTATCTGGCGAATAAATGGGGATTTGCATGCGCATAGCCGAGATTATCGGCAGGGAAAGCTCAAGTCCTTCCATCCGGCGGTCAACTATGCACGCTATTCCCAGCGTTATAGCCCCGTTTATTTCCACCAGGCGCGCTATTTCCTTAGATGATCCTCCTGTGGTGACCACGTCCTCGGCTATCAATATCCTCTCATTCTTGGATACTTCAAAGCCGCGGCGAAGCGTCATGTTCCCGGAAGCGTCGCGTTCACCCCACATGCCGCGCCCCCCAAGGGCTTTAGCAAGTTCGTAGGCTACAATAATGCCGCCCATGGCTGGACCAATGACCGCGTCGATCTTGCCTAGAGCCTGCGCCCTCTTAGCTAGTGAAGATATTACACTTGCTGCCAGGTGCGGGTGCTCCAAGAGCTTGGCACACTGCACGTAACGCGAAGCATGGTTACCCGATGAAAGCAGGAAATGCCCGTCGAGTACCGCTCCAACTTCTATAAGTATCTGTTCTACCTTGTTATCGCTGAGCACGTCCACGGATTTCCTCCAGATTTACTATTTCCTTATCCTGCATATATTTCTCCAGTTTCTTGATGATCTTAGGTCCTGCTAGCGGGTCGACAAAGTTTTGCGTACCAATCTGAACCGCGTATGCGCCAGCCATTATAAATTCAATCACATCGTGCCAATCACTGATCCCACCTACGCCGACAACGGGTATTTGTAAACTGGATGCAAGTTCGTAAACGATTCGCAAGGCGATAGGCTTTATGGCCGGGCCGGAAAGGCCAGCTATGATATTGGAAAATACTGGCTTGCCGGTTTGGATATCGATTGCCATGCCACGGAAAGTATTCACTGCGCTTACCGCATTGGCGCCTTCACTTTGCGCTGCCCGAGCTACTGCTAGCCTGGCGCTAGGTGGCAGTTTGACCCACAGAGGCTTGTCACAAACCCGCCTTGCTAACTTTACTACTTGAGCAGTGCCATCCGCATCATCCCCCAGTAAACCCTCCCGCGATATGTTGGGACAGGATAGATTCAGTTCAACCGCGTCCACGCTTGATGAGGAAAGCCTAGCAGCCGCTTTCTCATATTGACCAGCGTTTTCACCCCATACGTTGGCGATTACGGTAATTCCTCTTTCTTTCATTCTGGGCAGAATATCGCTTAAAAAGACGTCCAAACCGGGATTCTGTAGGCCTATTGAGTTAAGCATGCCGCACGGTGTTTCCCAAATTCGTGGTGGAGGGTTGCCAGTTCGCGGGTTCAGCGTAAGTCCCTTGGTGCATACGGCGCCCAGCTTGCTTGGGTCGTACACTTGGCTATATTCCTCTGCAAACCCGAACGTGCCCGAGGCAGCAATGATTGGATTCCTCAAGTAAAGCGCGCCAATGTGCACCCCAAGATCAGGCATTGAAAATTACCTCGTCTGCCTTAAATACAGGGCCTTCACGACACACGCGGCAAAGCCCGTGAGTTGTTTCAATCATGCAGCCCAAACATGCCCCAACACCACAAGCCATACGAGTCTCAAGCGACACATATAGCGCCAGTCCGCTCTTCTGGCAGAAATCGTGCATTGTAGCTAGCATTGCTTCCGGACCGCAGGCGTAGCAGGCTGTGTACCCACCTGGATTGAACACATCAAGCACCAGGCCTTTATATCCACCGTTTCCGGTCTCGGATGCTACGTGCACTTCTGTCACGGAGGCAAAGGCGTCAACTAAGTATGGCGTATCGGTAAAACCCAGATAAACCTCAGCGTTCTTGTAGTTCTTTGCGGCTAGGTACAGGGCGGCAATTCCTACTCCTCCGCCAACAAGTGCCACCCGCCCGCTGGGTGTCTTCCATCCGTTGCCCAAAGGCCCTGTCAGAGACACTTTTGCACCAGGACATAGGTGGCTTAGTTCTCTAGTTCCCTGACCGCGTATTGCATAAACAAAAGAGATTTTCTCTTTATCTAAGTCGAACACGCTGAGTGGTCGGGATAGCAGCGGGTTTTTGTCCCATGAGCGAAGCATGTAGAATTGCCCTGGTGAAGCTTCGTAGTTGCCGGATATCTGGAGGAAATAAACACCTTCTTCTAGCTTCTGGTTATCAACTATCATCCCTTCCTTTACCTGGATAGCCAACTTTCAATATCCTTTCTCATCTCAATAGTAGCTTTGCGGGCATATTCTGCGTAGTTTTTCTCACCATTTGGGTGGTTACGGTAAGCCCCGATTATCGATCTCGACGCGTTCACAATTGCGCCGTTGCCGTTGTGAAATGCTAAAGCGACATCTTTTCCTTCTGCGCCTTGAGCCCCGTAGCCAGGGACCAGTAGAAAAAGGGATTTAAATCTCTGCCTGATTTCAGCTAACTGATCTGGCTTGGTTGCTCCAACCACTCCCCCGATCGCGCTGTAACCGCATCTTGCCATGTAGCTTTTTCCCCAGTTGGCAACGGCTGACGCTACCTGAAGATAGAGAGGTTCTCCTCGGCAATTTAGATCCTGGAAGTCCTCTGCTGACTTGTTAGACGTACGAATAAGGATAAAGATGCTTTTTTCTTTATCTTCGATATAGGGTAAATAGGGGGATATTGCGTCGTAGCCCATGTACGGATTGACGGTGATCATGTCAACAGCAAACTCTCCACCCAGATGGGCGTGGGCGTACATGTCGCCGGTTGAGGCGATGTCCCCCCTTTTCACATCGCCGATCACCAACGCGCCCTTGTTGTGCGCATAGGCAATAGTGTCGCGGTAACAGGAAAGGCCATCGGTGCCCATGGCCTCGTAATGGGCAATCTGAATCTTGTAGCAGGCGCAACTATCCAGCGTAGCATTGATTATTTCTTGATTGAATCGAAAGGCGGCCTGTGGCGCTGAAAATCGTGAAAGATACAAGTGAGGAATAAGCGAGGGACAAGTATCCAGGCCCACGCACACAGGTCCGTTACTTCTTACTGCTTCAAACAACCTGTCTATTATCAGCTTTGTACCTCTCGTCTAATTTGCCGTCCATGTATATGATCTTGCCGCGGGAGATAGTTGCGCAGATCTTCCCGCGCAGGCGTTCACCCAATAGAGGGGTGTTTTTGCCTCTAGATAATAACGATTCTTCGGTTACGGTGAATTCCTCATCGCTTATCATCACTACATCGCCAAGTAGATTAGGTTCAAGGGATCCTCTGTTAAGGCCCAGTATTTTTGCTGGGTTAGTGGCCATTGCTCGTACCAGGGTGGAAAGGTCCAGCTTACCTGGAAGTACAAGCTTGGAATACAAAAGGGGAAAAGCCGTCTCAATCCCCGAAATCCCAGGAGCCCCTTTTTCTTTGTCTTTGGCAGTGTGGGGGGCGTGGTCTGTAGCAATTACGTCTATTGTCCCATCTGCCAAAGCGGCTATCAGCCTCTGGCGAACATCTGCTGGTACAAGCGGGGGGTTAACAACGTAGCCAGGCTCTAGGCATAAATGATGCGGGGTAACCTCGCAAGTAACGGATACGCCGGATCGTTTTGCGGAAGCAATTAGCTCCACGCAGCGGCCTGAACTTACGTGTGCCATATGGTAGGAGCACCCTGTCATGTCTGCCAACAGCAGGTCGCGGTTTAGCATTAGTTCCTCGGATTTTGCCCAGTTATCGATCCCGTTGTATTGGCAGTGCTCTACGATTCTGCGCTTGAGGCTGGCTACCTTAGAAAATGCTAGAAGAGCGATATCTGTTCGTTGAACGCCATACCCATCGTCAGAAAAGGCCCACGTGCATTGAGCTAGCCCGTCCATATTACTTAGCGTCTCACCAGCTAAGCCACGAGTTATTGCCCCAAGGGGAAATAGATCGATAAATCCTTCCTTTTCTGCTTGTTGCAACATATACCGGGCAATATCTGCACTATCACACACCGGATTAGTATTTGCCATTACGGCTACCGCTGTGTAGCCGCCGTGTGCAGCCGCTCTGCTGCCACTTGCGATATCTTCCTTCTCCGGGTACCCCGGATCCCGGAAGTGGGCATGCATGTCAACGAAGGCTGGAAGCAGTAAACGCCCATCTCCCGGAAGCACACGCGCACCCGGGACATTCAGCTTTCTTCCTATAGCTTGTATGATTCCATCTTTGATGTATAGGTCGCCGTGCAGATCTCTTACAGCGTCTACCAATCTTACATCGGTAATAAGCAGGTCGGTCATAACCTTACCCGTTCATCACAATAGGCGCATGCGTATTCTCTGGTCTCCGCATCTACCAGATTGAACACGGACACTCCCTGGCGCTCTGCTGTGCATATGCAACGGGGGTTTTTGCATTCTATTAACCCAACCACGTGCATTGGAAGTCCGGGGGTTACCTTCCTGCTTACCGCCCCGTCTTGGATGTAGTTGACAGTGGCATCTGGTGCGAGCAGGCCTAACAAGGTCAGGTCGATGTCCTGCGTATCTGAGATCTTTATAATGTCCTTGCGCTCTATCTTGCTGCTTGCGACATTCATCAACAGGGCTACTGGATAACCAGCTTCGCGCAGTCCCAGCCGATCAAATACTTTCAACCCTCGGCCGGGCTGTATGTGGTCGAGCACTATACCGCTTGTTATACGATTTACCCTAAGCAATGTGTGCCTCCCATTCACCAAGCAGGCTCTCAATCAAGGCCATGCGTGCGAACATGCCAAGTTTTGTCTGCTCAAAGTATATTGCCCGTTTGTCAACATCCACCCTGGGATCGATTTCAGTGACTCTCGGAAGTGGATGCATGACAATCATGTCCTTTGGGGCTGCTTGTAGCTTTTCATCTGTTAGAACATAGACATCGCGCAGTTTGATGTAATCTTCCTCATTGAAGAACCTCTCTTTTTGGATGCGAGTCATGTACAAAACGTCTGCGCTTTCAAGACCCTCTTCCATCAAGTCTGTTTCCGCGAGAATCCTGTCTGGGTTGTTCTTAGTTATCTGCCTTTTGATTCTCTCTGGTAGTTGAAGCTCAGGAGGAGAAATGAGGATAAATTTCACCTTTGAATAGCGGGAGAGCGCCTCAACCAGGGAATGCACGGTTCTTCCATAGCGCAGGTCTCCGCAAAAGGCTATCGTGAGCTCGTCAAGCCTGCCTTTGTAGCGATAGATGGTGAACAGGTCAGTTAAGGTTTGCGTAGGATGTTCATGGGCTCCATCGCCTCCATTGATGATCGGGACCGGAGAATACTCAGCCGCCATAACTGCTGCGCCATCCTTTGGATGCCGCAGAACAATAAGATCAGCATAGCCCCCCACGGTACGGACCGTATCCCCCAAGCTTTCCCCCTTAGATACAGAGCTTGTCTGTGCGCTTGCCACACTGATAACGCTTCCCCCCAGGCGTAGCATAGCTGCTTCAAACGAAAGCCGAGTACGAGTGCTCGGTTCGTAAAACAGCGTTGCCATCAACCTGCCACCGCAGCAGGTTGCGTGTTTTTGGGGGGATTCGATTATGGCGTTAGCCAGGGAGAAAAGAGATTCATACTGCTTCGGAGAGAGGTCCAGGGAGCCAAGAAAGTGTTCTAGGACCAAACTAACCCCCTTTGGTTTTTCTGCATTATACAAGACAAACAAACCTGTGCAAGAATCTCTATTCCCACTCGATTGTTGCAGGGGGCTTGCTGGTGACATCGTATACGACTCGACCGATCTCTGAAATCTGCGTGATAATGCGCGAAGAAACTAGATCAAGAAAGTGATGAGGTAATCGCGCCCAATCTGCTGTCATTCCATCTACACTGGTTACCGCTCGTAAAGCCAAAATGTAACCATAGCGCCTTGCATCTCCAACTACCCCTACGCTGCGAACCGGTGTAAGTACAGCCAGGGCTTGCCATGTTTGGCTATACAGGCCTGCCTCTTGCAGAGACGAGGTGAAAATATAATCAGCTCTTCGCAGTATACGAAGACGCTCCTCGGTGACTTCACCGATTATCCTTACGGCAAGTCCTGGGCCAGGGAATGGGTGGCGATCACGGATACTGTCCGGGAGGCCCAGCAATTTCGCTATTTCCCGCACCTCGTCCTTGAATAGGTAACGAAATGGCTCAAGCAGCTTGAAGCCCAGTTTGTCTGGTAGGCCACCGACATTGTGATGGCTCTTGATGTTTTCTGCCCCCATGCTTCCTGCCGATTCGATAATATCGGGGTACAGGGTTCCCTGTGCCAGCATGTGAAAAGGTCCCTTTCTTCTTGCATATTCCTCGAACACCTTTATGAATTCTTGACCAATTATCTTGCGCTTGGCCTCTGGATCAACAATGCCATCCAGTGCTTGCAGGAACCTCTCGCTTGCATCCACGGTAAACAGGTTTACTCCTAGTGGTTTGAGGGCGTTTTCGACTTCGGTTCTTTCTTCTGCGCGCAATAAGCCGTGATCGACGAATAACGCTTCATGATCAGCTTCAGCATGAGCTAGCGCTAGGGCAAGAGTTGAGGAATCTACGCCACCTGAAACGGCTAGGAGAATGCGCTCACCACCCCCGGTGGCTTCTCGGATATCTGTTAGAACTTGATCTAGCGTCTGCTCCGCTGTCCAATCAAGAGAGACTTTGGCGGCGCGAAGGAAATTGTTTAGGATCTTGGCGCCTTGAGGCGTGTGAGCTACTTCGGGATGGAACTGGATACCAAACATGCGGTGATCCGGTGATTCCACGGCCGCTATTGGGTTGTCTTTTGTTTTGGCTGTAATCTTCCATCCTGCAGGTGGCTTGACTACAGCATCTGAGTGGCTCATCCACACTTCAATTGATTGCTCATCGATGTTGGAAAACAGAAGGCCTGTAAGTTCATTCAGCACAGCATGTCCGTACTCACCGGCGCTGGTTTTTTGCAGTTGTCCCCCGTAACGATGTACCAAGTATTGCATCCCATAGCAGATTCCTAGTATCGGAATTTCAAGTTCAAATAACCTCTTATCTGGAAGAGGGGCATTGTGATCAAGTACACATGCAGGGCCACCTGAGAGTATCAAAGCTTGAGGATGATGTAAGGCGATGGCGTCTACTTTAGTATCTGCTGGAAGGATTACTGAATAAGCATTAAGCTCCCTCACACGCCGCGCTATAAGGCGTGTATATTGCGATCCAAAATCCAGAATTACTACGCTCATTTGTTGGCTTCGCCATCTTCACCGAATGTTATGTCTCCCGTTCTAGGATCCATGCTTTCTACCGAGACCAGGGAGACGATAGGCACATTGTATCTTTCTAAGAGTTCCCTGCCACTTCCGAAGTTCTTGGCAATCACGAAACCAAAACCCACAAGTGTAGCCCCGCTTTCACATACCATATCTGCAAGAGCGCAGCTTGTTGTTCCGCGGAAGAGAAAATCATCTACTATCAGAACGCGTTCGCCCACGGTTAGGTAATCACGGGACACAGAGATGTCTACTTCCTTCCCTTTGGTGGCCGAGGTGATCTTTCTTATGTATGCTACGCTCATTGTGGTAGCCCGCCCCTTCTTTGCATACAGGGCTGATACCCCCAGGCGGCGTGCAAGCTCGTAAGCAACAACGTTTCCTGCCGCTTCGGCTGTCAGAACACAAGTCACTTGTCTATCTGCGAATTCTTCCAAGAGCCTATTTCCCACTTCCTGAATGAATGCCGGATCAATGCGGTGGTTCAAAAAACCGTCTACACTAAGAAACTCTGTGCCCACTACTTTCCCATCTCGCTTAACCCAGTCTTTAAGCTGCAAAATTTCCCCCT
>CAZKFV010000037.1:0-13865 GCA_964552295.1 uncultured Thermotogae bacterium
ATTATAACTGACAAAAACCTTTCTCTCGCCCGCTCGCTCTCGCTCGCTCGAGACGCTGAGAGCGCTCAAGGAAAACCCATTCTATCTTCTTTTTTGAAAACCCTACTGCTTTCCTCTGCCCCCTGCCACTCTGCGCCCGCCTGTCCTTCGGACCTGTCTGCGTGCGTACACGCACAGGCAGGCGCAGACAGGTCTCTGCGGGAGAAAAGAAGCTGTAAAATATTTACGAGACTTCATCCCGCAGGGGCGCGGAGGCGCAGGGACAGAGGAAAGCAGTAGGGTTTTGAAAAAGAAGATAGAAGGGGTTTTCCTTGAGCCCTCTCAGCGTCTCGAGCGGGCGAGAGAAAGTCTTGTGTCAGTCATAATCTGCAATCTTTGTTACCCGCTGTAAACAGCGAAGAGCCTAAATACTATTGGTCTCAGGTTCTAGTGACACAGAATCTAGCCTGGGGTAACAAAGCGGTTGTTATCGGCGACGGACTGATTGTTACAGAAACAGTAAGCAAGCTTGTTAGGGCTGAGAACAAAGTGATCTTAGTGGACATGCTAAGTGAGATTGCTCGCGGAAGGGAGGCGATGGAGGAGCTTCTCACTTAGATTGTCTGCACCAGACGAGAGTGAAAACATACATCAATTGACCAACGACAACTGTAACTCCCGCCCGGCGACAATTAGAATTCCCGTTTTCGGAAGCTTGGACTTAGGCTGTCTAACCTTCGGATTTGAAAGGAGGTTAGATGGTAACAGATCAACAAGTGAGGTTGCTGATGAAGTATGTAAGGACAGAGAAGACGTTATCAGTTGTGGCTGCAAAAGCGGGGATGGCTGGGAAAATGGCTCTGTCCGTAATTGGAGATGGGCACAAGGTCGGAAAAGCACAGGATCTTATACGTGATGGATACGAGCTTACAAAAGCAATCTAGCCTTGATCTGGCGCCAGAAAAAACGATTCTTGCCGACGTTCTTAGCATAGCTCAAGAATACATGTAACATCATGGAGGCCTGGTGCTTTCGTAAGTAACTACTAATGGGGCTTGCAAGTTACGGTAGAAGTATTAACCATCCTGGCATGTGTAAGATGGCCAATAAATAAGTGAATACCTGTTCTTGAACCCCCTTACTACATCTACTATGTAGTGTGTTGGCCTAAGATTGCCGAGAAACGGGAGGTTACAGCATACTTCACTGATGCCCTCTTTGTGAGATTGACTTTCAGTGCGTCATGGCATAGTGTTGTTTTGGAAAAGTATGAGATCTGTGGAGCGGAAATGTTCCATAGTATGACATACAGCAGATTCTTTAAGAATACTGCAGGAATGCAAGGAAGCCGCTCACTACTCAGGTTGAGAGTTTCTATAAGCTAGCAAGGGGGTGAGAAAGTGACATGATAGATAAAGACTCCACGATGGCTCTTCTGGGTAAATGTACTCCACCCTGTCTATCTCTTTATCAACAGACTCATCGGCGATATCCAGATAATAGACAGGACGTGATCCGGTTCAAGAACTTGGTCAGGAAGTTGGAAGAGTCACTACTGCAGAAGTTACCCAGGCAGGAGACCGAGCAGTTGCTGGATGCTTTTATGGAACTTGCTGAAGAGAAGTCCTTTTGGGATAGCACACTTGACGGACTGGCAGTACTTGGGTCAGAGGATGTATTTCAGGTATTCAAACTTCAAAGGCCGGTCCCCAATTTAGCGATAGTGGCAGATAGCTTTCATATCAAACCTTTGATACGTATCCTGCAATCAGTGGACCGTTATCAGGTTCTTGGCCTCACCCGAAAGGGGTTCAAGTTGTTTGAAGGTAACCGTGATGTATTGGACAGGATCGAGCCAGCTAGTGAAATACCGCGAACTATGACCGAGGCGCTAGGAGAAGAACTCACTGAGCCTCATCAGACTGTAGCCTCATACGGTGGAATAGGAAGCGAGAACTCGCCAATGTATCATGGGCATGGCGGGAGGAAATCCGAGGTGGATATTGATGCACAGCGCTTTTTTCGCGTTGTTGACCGGGGAATACTCGAATACCACTCACAGCCATCCGGCTTGCCTCTAATACTTGCTGCATTGCCAGAGCACCATCATATGTTTCATAAAGTCAGCAATAACCCCTTTCTGATAGAGGAAAGTATAGCCATCAATCCTGATGCTCTCTCTTCCTCGGAGGAGCTGTGCAAGCTGGCATGGCAGGTGATGGAACCGCGTTATGAGGCTCGGTTGAATGAGATAGCTGAGAGATACAGGCAAGCTCGGTCTATGGGGCTTGGAGAGGAGAGATTGGCGGAGACTGGAAAAGCCATTGTAAGCGGGCGAGTTGATGCGCTATTAGTCGAGGCCGATAGGCAGATTCCTGGTAGGGTTAATGAACTTACTGGGGATGTTGAGTTTAGGGAGCAAATGGATCCGGAGATTGACGACGTTCTTGACGATCTGGCAGCGCTAGCGCTCAGGAAGGGAGGACAAGTCGTTATCGTAACCACTGATCGCATGCCGACCAATACAGGTATTGCTGCCATTTACCGTTATTGATACTTTGCTGCCTGAACGGTGTTTGAAGTTGCAGAAACGGGTTCTGGCGCGAATGACAGGACTTGCGCTGTTGTCATCAGCAGATAAGGATAGTCTTCAGTAAAAAGAGCATTATGACCAGGCTTAAGACGGGTGCGCAGATAGTCAAGAAACAGGGACTTTCCTACGTTGCTAAAAGAAACGGTAGCCTAGTGCGATTCAGTCCATGGCTTTCGGATAGATTATCGTTTGTATATGACTTAGCTATGAGTAAGTCTGTGCTGCCAAAGAAGCTTGGCGTAGATATTCAGAAGCACTATGACTGTCTCGGTCATGAACTTGCTGGCGTAGTCGGAAAGAAGGTCCTGGAGATAGGTACAGGTAGCGGTAGCGTGACGCATTTCCTAGATAGAGATAATGATTACACGGGAATAGACATAAGCCCGGGGCTTCTAAAGCGGGCAGCAAGAAGGTTTGCAGAATCTGGCTTTGCAGACATCGAATTATTCGTGGGTAGTGGGGCTGAACTTCCGTTTCAAGATAGCGTCTTTGATCTTTGTCTCTGTATCTTGTCGCTTAATTTCATAGAAAAAGTGGAGAATGTATTTAAGGAAGTTGGCCGTGTATTGCTTGCCCATGGCGCTTTCATATGCGCGGTTCCTGTTCCAGAGAAAAACAAGAACCAAAAAAAGATAAGAGGGATTCTGTATTCGGAAGGCCAACTGAAGGAGATCTGTCAGGATAATAATTTCGGGTTTGAGCCAATCTCCTGCGAGAATGGCTGCCTTCTGTATTTCAGGGCGACTAGGTAGCTTCTTTAGCTATGTCAGCTTGCCGACAGATCGAGGCTAACACCGGATAACAAACTGCTCCTGATCTAGGTTGTTTTATGCTGTGCATAACAGCTACAAAGTGTATCGTGATCTACTTTATTATATGGTCGGCCCAGAGAGATTCTATGTCATAGAAATCTCGAGCCTGCTTTGTAAAGACATGCACAACTATATCTCCATAGTCCAGAACTACCCAACGTTGTTCATTCGTCCCCTCGCGATGAAGTGGCTTATGTGGTAACCCCGACCGTAGAGCTGAAGTGATAGCTTTCACGTGTATGGGGTTCTCCCCCTCGGCAATAACGAAATAGTCTGTGGGGATTGGGGCGTCGCGAAGGTCGATTATTACAGGACGCTCCCCTTTCTTCTCACCAATAAGACTAACGATTGTTTCAAGCTGATTGTTGTCGCTATTCATTGATATCAAACCCTTCGCCGGCAATCAGCATCAAGTCAGTGTCTGATGGAGTATGAGGCATGAGAGATTCGTAGTGAGAAGACAATTCTTCCGGTAGAGCGATGTTTACTTGAGACTGTTGCGGAATAGCCGACTTCAGCATTCGCGCTTTTGCCATGTCAGTAAGAGGTATTATATAGGTTGCGTTGTAGTCGAAGGTTTCGGCATTGGAGATCTTGTTCACCACGAAATCGCGCTCTCTTAGATAATCAGCAGTTTTGCTTGCTAGCATTCTTGTTCCATTGCCATTAAATACAGCCACAGTGATGTCGCTTGCGGTGAGTAGATTAGCTCGCCGAATCAAATTGACAATCATGTGTTCCATTTCCACTACTTGGGGCTCGACATATGTAATATCGTCAACTACTAAAGTAGTTGTAGGTAGTGTTGCTATTTGTAGGTTCTCCATATCAATCTCATGGAGAATCCTTGCCAGATCGTAAAGATCGACGAGTGATAGATTGGTTCGAACATGAGGCTTCACCGCTCTGACTAATCTGCGAACGTTGTCATAATTGTTGTTCTGAGAGCCGGCCTTAATGATTGCTGTAAGCACCTCTTGCTGCCTTTGGATTGCCTCAAAGTCTGCATTATCTTCTCGGTATCGGATGTAGCCCAGAGTATCCTTGCCATCAAATGTGTGCTCTCCCGGTTGGATGTTAATGTGAAACGGCGGATCAACACTGTCATCATCATATTGCAATGGTTGTTTGACGGTGACTGTGATCCCGCCAAGTTGGTTTATAAGCTTCTCGTAGCCAGAATCGTTAAGGCTTATGTAAAACTGGATATCAATTCCCAACAAGTCTTTTACTGCCTCATGTGTTAGTGCTGCGCCTCCCCTGGAGTGCGCTTCGCTAAGCTTGTTTAGGCTATTGTCATCCAGCCTCACTCGGAGAGCAGTAGGAATAGAGAGGAAAACTACTTCCTTGTTTGGCGTCACATTCATGAGCATTATTGAGTCGTTGTAGCTTGGGCTTGCCGTACTATTAAGGCTTGATACTAATATGTTTACCTGCTTTCCTTGCGCCACCAACCGCGAGATATGGCGCTGTGTCACAAGATACCAGAAAACGACTATACCAATTACAATGACCACCAGACCCAGAGACCACAGAAGCTGTTTACGCATACTTGTCCCCCTCGAAAGCCCACCTAGATTGGACGCTATCACAACAGGAAAAGAATGTCAACTACCTAGTGAAAAAAGCTGTATCTATATTCGTATTATTTGCTTGTAACGGCGGATTACGTATCTGGCTCAGTAGATCATAGATTCTCCAAAGAAGGGCCTTTCTGTGGTCTGAGTCCAACCATTCGGTGCAACGGTGTAAGGTAGAAGGCCTATCTTGAAAGGGAAGGCCATTGCTTCCATTTTTAGCTAGATAAGGCCACGTCGAGCATCGTGGCGGGTAAGGAGAAAGTGATAGTCGATTAGATGTTGGGCAGTTTAGGGTGATTGCGTAAGAGGATGGAGCCTACGGATAAAGACTTCTTGTGGACTCGGTTGCCATTTTTGCTCAATCGTGTGGCGTGAATTTTGCCTAATCAGGCCGTGCTTGGAAAGTACAAGGATGCTGCAGCAGACTATCTGTTGTAGGCCAATATATCTTTAGTTTCTGGCTTATGTTACTAACAGGCGAGGTCTGAGGTGATTTTATGGTAGGGATTCTTCGCTGCTAACAACACTATCAATCCTTTGCCTTCTTCTGAGCTATTCTGTCCTTAATTTGGGAGATTAGATCTTCTGTAGACAGCTCAAACATTTCTGGTGCTAGCCCTGGAGGAAGGGACGGTTTGGCAAGGCTAAGTTGCTTGTGTAGTTGAAGAGCGTTGACTACGCTTTGCCCCAAATGACAGTTGTTGGTAAAGACATAGGTTGCCTTGCCCTTTGAAGATGCATCTTTGATTCGTGTTATCCATCCGTTTAGTTCCTCGTCACTGTACAGGTAGTCGTATCGGTGGCTGGGTGTTGGATGTTTCCACCACATTCTGGCATTTCTCCCGTGAAAGCGATAGTATGCGGTATCGGATGTTACTACATTGCTTGGTCTGGGGAGGCCGGTGAGTGTAGGTAAGTCTACATTGACAAACCCTAGTCCGAGATCCTTAAGCATGGTGCATGTTTGTTGGCTGTACCATTTTGAATGTCTGAATTCGATGTTTGTTGGCACTGGGTAGTCCTCAAAAAGGTGTGCTAGGTACGCGATATAATCTCGGGACTGCTTGCTTGGCTTAAACGAGAAGGGGAACTGGGCCAGCAGAGCCCCCAACTGGTCAGCTTCTAGAAGAGGCTCAAGCGCCTTTCTGAATGGCAGGATCACAGAAGAACACTTGTTTTGGTCATGTGTAAACTCTTTTGGTAATTTGGTGACGAATATGAAGTCAGAGGAAACCTTCTTAAGCATGTTAGCAAATAGAGACGGGGGCGGTACATGGTAGTACGTGGTATTGATTTCCACGCAATCGAACATCTTGGCGTAACGAGAAATGAAATCGGCTGGCTTGGTTCCCGTTGGATAGACTGTGCCTATCCAGTCTCTGAAGCTGTAACCCGAAGTGCCAATATGAATGCCCGTTTTCATATTTTTATCCTAATGCGCTTGCTTTGCCTGTGCAACAAAGGTAAAGGTTCTACTTGATCAGGTTTAGTATGCTGGTAGAGTTAAGCCATCTCAATCAATTGGTAGGAGCGAGCGACAAGGAGAGACTACGGTGAAGGCGCTAGTGTCAGTACATGAATTGAGTAAGGCGTTTGGCCCTCGCGATTTGTTCTCTGCGTTGTCGATCACGTTCCATGAGCGCGAACGCGTCGGGTTAATCGGCCCGAATGGAGCAGGTAAGACGACTTTCCTAAGGATAATTGCAGGCATTGAGGAAGCAGACTCCGGATGGATTGATCGTGCAACTGGCGCCCAAATTTCTTACCTGCCCCAGTCAGAAGCTTTCCCCTCTGGACAGACCGTTGATGGAGCTCTTCTGGATGCAGCTCGTAGCTTCAGTCTGGAGGAGCACGAGTCTGCGGTGCGTTCTCGCAAGATGCTGCGCAGACTAGGGTTTGAAGATGGCAGAACGCAAGTGGAGAAGCTCTCTGGCGGATGGCTTAAGCGACTTGCTATAGGCTGTGAGCTCGTACAACTACCAGACTTGCTGTTAATGGACGAGCCGACAAACCATCTGGACTTGCAGGGAATTGATTGGCTGGAGCACTTCTTACAGCGGGAAGGGATTGCCTTTGTTATCACAACCCACGATCGCTATTTCTTGGAGCGAATCACAAATCGTATTGTGGAGATTAACCCTCGCTATAGAAACGGTTATTTCAGTGTGCGCGGACATTACACCGATTTTCTTGAAAAGCGTCAAGCATTCCTAGACATGGAGAGCGATGAGCAGCGTGCACTTGCAAACGATGTCCGCCGCGAGGTGGAATGGCTGAGGCGTGGGCCGAAGGCGCGTGGGACAAAGGCTTCCTACCGTATCGAGGCGGCACACGAGAAGATCGAACGGCTCTCTGAGGCGCGGCAGCGTCAACAAGGATCAACTGATTTGGAGATTGGATTTCACGCTACCGGTCGGCGGACACACGATTTGATTATTGCAAAAGGGATCGCGATGACACTTGGGGGCCAGCTTCTGTTTCGGAATCTTGATGCCTACGCGACGCGTGACTCACGGTTGGGGATAGCCGGTAACAACGCCTCTGGGAAGACTTCTTTGCTGCGCATACTCGCTCATGACCTATCGCCCAATGCGGGAAGCGTGAGGCACGCTTCTGATCTGCGCATTGCTCTGTTCGACCAGCAGAGGGAGCAACTTGATAAAAAGCAGCGCCTACGCAGAGCTCTCGCTCCAAGCGGCGACACAGTCTCCTACCTAGGGCGCAACACGCACATTATCCCTTGGGCGATGCGATTTGGCTTTCGCCCGGACCAGTTGGAGACGCCGGTAGGTGACCTATCCGGTGGTGAACAGGCGCGTGTGTTGATGGCGTTGATGTTGCGTGAGCCAGTGGACGTGCTCATGCTTGACGAGCCAACAAACGACCTGGACATCCAATCGGTCGAGGTTCTCGAACGCGCCTTGATCGACTTCCCGGGCGCCGTTGTTCTCATCACACATGATCGTCATATGCTTGACCGAGTATGCACGGACATCATCGGGCTGCACGGTGACGGCACCTGGGGAAATTATGCCAGTGTTGCTCATTGGCAGGAGGCGGAAACACGCGGATCGAAAAGGATGCCGCGCACAGTGGAGGAACCGGCTGACCGCAAGAAGACAATCCGGCGCAAGCATTCTGGGTTGACCTACCTTGAGAAGAAAGAATGGGAGCAGATGGAGGGGCGTGTTATTGCTGCCGAAGAAGAGGTCGAAAGACTTCAGTTTGAGCTTGGCGATCGGGAAGTGATCGAAAGTCATGAGAAGCTACAAGTAGTCTACGAGGCACACAAAAAAGCACAGCAGAAGCTGGATGAGTTATTTACCCGCTGGGGGGAGTTGGAACAGAAGCTAGTTGGTAAGTAACAAGAGCGGATGAACCGCTATCGCTATCTGCAATAGTCACAACCTGATCTGACAGGTGACCGTGGAAAGAAGGTGGTCAATGTGTTTTCCATCTCAATTCACTTAGCTGTTCTGTTCCTTCTTGGCCCTTTTTGCGGCACGTTTTTCTTTTATGGATTTCTGGGCTTTCTTCTTGTTGCTCTGCTTCGGCTTGTCGTTTGACTTCGCCATGATAGGCCTCCTGTAAAGTGATCAGGGCGCTTAGATCCCTATACAGATACTACCACATTCATGCGTTGGAAAGAATTGCTTGCGTGCCCTCCCAGGCCGGGCCTTGGTAGATCCCTTGAGAGTAGTCCCATCCGGGCAGTCCCCTCCAGGTGGTGCCCTTCAGGGCAGTGCCCTTCAGGGCGATGCCCTGAAGGGCGATGCCCTTGCGGACAGAATTATACTAAAGTGTAGTTGAAACCTGAGAATCAAGCACTGCGGAAGAAATAGCATCAACCCATTAGAGCGCCCCGGCAGCCTTACCGGCCCCTGTTCCGCCTGGCTATGCGGGGCACTCAACATCCTTATGCAAGTGCTTAGTGTTATTTTTAGCGAAAGCTTCTGTGACGAGATCTGTGTCCTGCAAAGGAACGAGACAGTCTCGATGAGGTCGAGCTTTTCTGCGGAAACTGCCTTTCTGGATCGAATCCGGACCCGTAGTCGAAGTCGGGAATGCTGCGGCGTTCTAGCTTTGTCCCTATCGCCTTTTCGATCTCTTTGACCATCAAACTGTCGCCGCGAACTGCGAATGTAAAAGCTTCGCCCAAGTGCTCAGCTCTGCCGGTGCGCCCGATGCGGTGCGTATAAGCATCGACCGTGTCGGGCATATCGAAGTTGACTACGTGAGAGATCTTTGATACATCGATCCCTCGTGCTGCGATATCAGTGGCTACGAGCATATCGGTCTTGCCACTGCGAAAGCCATTTATTGCCTGCTGTCGCTGATTCTGCGTCATATTGCCCTGCAACGCCGCAACGCGATATCCCTGCTTCTTCATGTAAACCGCAAGGTTGTCGGCCCGATGTTTGGTGCGCGTGAATACCAGGACACGACCGGTCTTTGTCCGTCGTAGCATTGCAACAAGTAATTCCTTGCGACGGGTCTCGGGAACAGGATAAAGTGCATGAGAAACCGTTCCTGCCGGCGCGATTGTCCCGATTTGCACTGATTCTGGATCGGTAAGGATTTTGTCAGCGAGGGCGCGGATATCGGGAGGCATAGTTGCCGAAAAGAACAGCGTCTGCCGTTTCTCCGGCACTAGTTTGATAATACGGCGAATATCTGGAAGGAAACCCATGTCGCACATGCGGTCGGCCTCGTCAAGGACAAGTACTTCAACATGCGAGAGGTCCAACGCCCCTGCGTATACGTGATCGAGCAGGCGTCCTGGGCATGCAACGACGATTTCTACTCCCCGGCGCAAAGCCGCAAGCTGCGGTCCCTTACTAACGCCGCCATAGATGGTGACGCTGCGTATCTTTGTATTGCGCCCCAGTTTAACAATCTCCTGGTGGGTCTGCTCCGCCAGCTCTCGCGTGGGCGCGACAATCAGGGCTCTCACTTTTCCTCGGGGTCCTTGAAGCAGGTGTTGCAGGATCGGCAGCACAAAGGCGGCTGTCTTACCTGTCCCGGTTTGGGCGAGGCCTATAATATCGCGTCCCCGAAGAATCATGGGGATTGCCTTTTTTTGGATTGGGGTGGGTGTTGTGTAACCAACGGACTTTACTCCGGCGGCAATGCGCCGGTCAAGCGAAAACTGTTCGAAATTCAATAAAACGCTCCTTGGCTCCGGTGAGCCAAGTCGCACCCTCAGCTCGGGTTGATCGCAATCGATGGTTTAGGTTAGTATGCGAATGAATTGCTATCGGAAACTAATCACAAGTATACCCAACGCATCGCTGTAACGCAAGCGGCTTGGGTGTTCTTCTTGTTACGGGATGTAAAATACGTGTATCCTTGATCCAGCAATGAATAACGATCTGAAAAACCCCAGGGTTTCGATAATCACTTTTGGTTGCCGCATAAATCAGTATGAGACGCAGATGATGCGTGAGATGCTTGACCCTAATTATGATATCGTCACAGGGGCAGCGGATCTTTACATTGTTAGCGCCTGCACTGTTACCTCACTCGCTGAGAGGAAGGCCCGGCAACTTGTCCACCGGCTGAGGCGAGGTGCTCCAGGGGCTAAGATTGTAGTCATTGGCTGCGTGGGAGACTCAGTGACACAAGGCCTGTCGAGGTTCAATCAGGTAGATTTAATAGCAAGTAACTCATGGAAGACGCGCATTGAAGAGGTTGTCAAGCGTGCACTGGATGGAGAGACCGGTCTCTTGGCTTGCTTACCTCCAATATCGCTTGAGCAGGAGAGAATAACGGGTCAAGCCGGGCGTATACGCGCTTTCCTTAAAGTGCAAGATGGGTGCGATTTTGCTTGTACTTTTTGCCGAACCACTCAGGTTCGGGGCCCGTCGCGCAGCAAACCGATTCCAGCAGTTGTCAGCGAGGCGAGCAACCTTGTGAGAAATGGGTACTCAGAGATTGTGCTTACAGGAATTAACCTTGCACAGTTTTCGCCGCCAAAAGGGGGGCTTGCTCTGTTGAGTGAGAAGTTGCTGCAAATTGACGGCTTGCATCGCCTTCGCTTGGCATCGATTAACCCTTATGGAATAGAGCAGAAGCTTGTGAGGGTGTTTGCTGACAATGAGGATGCTTGCCCGCATTTTCATATCTCGCTTCAAAGTGGCGATGACGGTGTACTGAGAGCCATGGCGCGTGGCTATACGCGCGACTCCTTCATGTCCAAAATTGATCTTATAAGGCGTATGATTCCTCAGGCGACTTTTGGATCGGATATAATTGTCGGATTTCCAGGGGAGGGCGATGCTGCTTTTGCCAATACGCTAGACATGATTAAAGAAGTAGGGTTTGCAAACCTTCATCTGTTTCGTTACTCTCCGCGTGCTGGAACGGTCGCTGCACGTGCCTGGGATCAGGTACCAGAGGTAGTGAAGCGTCAACGGGCGCAAGAAGCGGAACGTGTTTACCGAGCAGCACAGCGCAATCTCTTCTCAAGCTATGTAGGAAAGACCGCAGAAGTCCTTTTGGAGTCAGAGATAGAAGATGGCAGGTGGCGCGGTCATACGCGTGAATACATTGATACTTACCTAAGCGCGATCATCCCGCACAATGCCGGAGATGAGATTGTGATACGTATAACTGACGTTGGTCAAGGATATGTGTTGGGGGATGAAGAATGGGTGAAAGTGTAAGTGCAGAGATAAGGCTACGCGATAACGTCGAATCAACGGCTATTCTGGGAGAGTACAACAGAAATCTTAAAGAGATCGAAAAGGCTTTCTCGACGCAGATTATAGCGCGAGGGGAGATCGTCCATATTGAAGGCGAGCCAGATGAAGTGGAACGGGTCCGTCTGCTATTCGAGAAACTGCTGGATATTGTTGAGTCAAACCATATTCCAAGCACGATGGATGTTCGCTATCTTATCTCCCAGATCAAGAGCGGAAACTCGGTTGAGGGAAGCCTATCAGATGTCGTCCGAGTGACACACTGGGGGGAGGAGATCCGGGCCAAAACAGTTGGCCAACATCGCTACGTACAAGCCATGAAGGATAACGATATCGTATTTTCCATCGGGCCTGCGGGGACTGGTAAGACATATCTGGCAGTAGCCATGGCAATAGAATACCTGAAAAAAGAGAGGGTAAAAAGGATAATTCTTACTCGCCCAGCGGTGGAAGCTGGAGAGGAGCTGGGATTCCTGCCCGGGGATATTCAGGCCAAAGTGAGTCCTTACTTGAGACCGCTGTACGACGCCATCTTCGATATGATACCTGCCACAGAATTTGAGAAGCTAATTGAACACGGTAGGATCGAAATGGCTCCCCTAGCGTTCATGCGCGGACGGACTCTGAACAACAGCTTTGTTATCCTTGACGAGGCACAGAACACGACTTCTATTCAGATGAAGATGTTCTTGACGCGATTGGGCTTCAACTCCAAAGCTGTTATAACAGGTGATATTACGCAAGTTGATCTTGCAGAAGGAATATCAGGGCTGCAGAGCGTGCGCAAGATCCTCAGTAATGTTTCAGGGATTTCCTTTATCAATTTGAACAAAACTGATGTCGTACGACATCCTCTTGTCGCGCGCATCATAGAGGCCTACGAGCAAGAAGAGCAGCGAAAAGCCAAGGAACTCAACAAAAAATCAAGTAATCTCCAGATAGAAGACTAGAGTTAGTTCACGAAATCGCCACACGTTTGCTGGAGCTTCTTCATTATAGACCTATATCATTGTTACAAATGGATGAAGGAGGTCAATGTGGCACGACTGAGACTGACATTGGTAGTTCTGTTGGTGGTAGGGTCGCTAGTAGCCATTCCGGCGGCTGCTCAAACAACTCGAGCTTCAGGCTTTGATGAACTAGGAATTGCTATCACTATCAATAAACTTAAGCTCACAACTTCTCAAATGCAACAAGTACATGAAATTCTTGCCGGCATTCTATCTGAGGCAAGCGCTTTGAAGCAGTCAAGGCAAGCATTCACTGAGGAGATGGTTCAGTTCACGGGAGATTCTGCCGAACTGGAGGCCGCCTTATCGGGCTTTAGGTCGGAAACCATGGTTCAAGCTGAGGAATTGCGAGAGACTGTTCGGCAAGCGCTAGATGATCTGAAGGGCATCCTTACGATCGAGCAGGGAGAGGTCTTGCGTTCTGCACTCATGCAGGCAGATGGCATGCGATTGATGTTTAGGCAGCCAGACGCGTTTGCCAGACAGCGAAATCGAGGTCTAGATGTTACAGATCGGGATAAGGCTGTGCCGCAGATGCAGGATATGCGTATAGGGACACAGGAGATGGCTCAAGCTCTTCCTGAATGGTTGGAGCAGATGAAGACCAATCATCCAGAGGCTGCTAAGCGAATTGTACAACGCTGGGCTGATAGAAACCGGGACAAGGATGACCAGTCGCCGAGTGACATATCCACAGGCTTACGATCACTTCATGACACCATAACACTTCTTGGAAGCGGAAAAGGTGAAAGGCTTTTAGAAGTGCTTGAGCAGATAGTCGATATCCTAGGGGAAAAGCTTTCATACTTGCAGTAAAAGACTTGGTGATTGGATGATTGGGCGACCCACTTTACAGCAAGGTGGGTCGCTCTTTGTCGATCGGGTGTTTTCTGTTTCCAGGTTGTGTTTGGAACACGTGGTTCTCCGCTGTTTCGAGTGGGTAGTTGAAGGTAGTTGTGGTAAAAGGGTGGCTTTCAAAAGAGACGTAATACAGTGATGCTTGATCAGTAAGAAAGACCAAAAGCATACTCGCGCAGGGACCTGTCTGCGCCTGCCTGTGCGTGTACGCACGCAGACAGGTCCGAAGGACAGGCAGGCGCATTGTGGCAGGGGGCAGAGGAAAGCAGTAGGTCTTTTTTGGAAAAGAAGATAGAAGGGGTTTTCCTTGAGCGCTCTCAGCGTCTCGAGCG
>CAZKFV010000038.1:0-3610 GCA_964552295.1 uncultured Thermotogae bacterium
CCATCGCAGAAGAATCTATGATTTCTGCCACAACGTGACCAGCACAGCAGTTCAGTTCAAATCATTGCTGCGCGATGACAATGTGTTGCCGAAATAGCAGTGGTAGGTTTACAATTTGAGTTGGACTGATCCTCGACGCGGGTTTGGTAGGTGGGCCAAAAATGTTGTACTAGGATCAAGGGTACTAGGGAAGATATAATAGCCGTCGCGGATTGAGGAACGTTAGAGCTAAGGACTGTATAACGAGGGGTAGATTGTGCACATAGGGCTTTTTTCTGATGCTTATCTTCCTGAGATTAGCGGAGTTACAACAACGGTACACTGGCTTAAAGAAGAACTGGAGAGACTTGGACATGTTGTTTATGTTTATGCTCCTCACTACGCAGGGGTAGAAGATGAGCCTCGGGTCTTTCGCTTCCGCTCGGGAACCTTTGCCTTTCACAAAGCAAGCCGGGTGGCTTTACCGTTTAACCTAGCTGCTTCAAAGAGCTTTAAGAGCCTTGATATACTACATAGTCATACACCGTTTTCTATGGGGTTAGTTGCTGTTGGAACATCGATGCGCCATGACATCCCACATATCCACACCTATCATACTCACCTGATGGAACATAGACTGTACCTGCCTCGAGCGTTGCGGCCTCGCGAGCAAGAAACAGCCAAGATTATCTCAGCTTTCTGCAATCGGTGTACGCTTATCACAGCCCCGTCAACCCCAATAAAGGAACAGCTGCTAAGCTACGGCGTACGGCGTCCGATTACTGTTTTCCCATTTGGGGTTAAGCTATCGCTTTTCAGACAGCCTCCAACCTGGGATGCGCGTTCCGAACTGAACATATCAAACCAATCGAAAATCCTTCTTTACGCAGGCAGACTTGCTATGGAAAAGAATCTTCCTTTTCTGATAAGCGCTTACCAGAAGATACAAAAAGAGCTTCCGTCATCTGTTCTTGTACTGGCTGGCGATGGTCCGCTGCGCGTACAGATGGAAGAAAAGGTCAGGCAAATGGGGATTGCAGATTCGGTTCGATTTGCTGGATTCCTAGATCATGCCAGGCTTGTCGATCTCTATAAGGCGTCTGATCTGTTCTTATTTGCCTCCAAGACTGAAACACAAGGGTTAGTTCTTGCAGAAGCTATGGCAGGAGGCACTCCCGCAGTAGCTATAGGAGCTCTAGGCGTTCTGGATGTTGTCCAGGATGGAATAAACGGCATCCTCGTTCCTGAGGATGAAGAGGTATTTGTTGAACAAGCACTTAGCCTGATGAAGGATCAACAACGTTACTTGACCTTGCAGCAGGGAGCGCTGGTTAGGGCTGAGGAACTCTCTACAAAGAACTCAACCCTGCGTCTGCTCCAAGTATTTGATGAATGCTTAAACGATAGGGAAAACTAGCTGGTCTGTTGCCATGTAATAGCTCCAATTTGCCTGGGCAAGGACTAGAAGGGAAGCCCATTATCGCCCATAAGATCTTCAGGCGCTGGCCAATATCTCATGCAAAGCGAGGGTGATGCAGTGAATGATCTTCCTTCCTACAGGGTAAGAGAAAGCGGGAGAGCAAAGTATGTTAGTCTAAAGCTTTCTCTTCATAACGGCTTGGTCGTTGTTGTCCCTAGCGGCTTTGATTTGGGAAAGGTACCAGCGGTTCTAAGACGGAGGAAACCCTGGCTTGATAGGAACATAAGGAAGGTTGATGAACAAAGACGCATGCTGGGGGAAGCATCATGGGGATTACCGGACTCAATCCACTTTCGAGCCATCGCCGAAGATTGGAACGTAGAGTATTGCTCGAGCCAATCAGCTCGCCCTGTGGAAAAACAAGATGGTAGAAAACAACTAGTTTTGCGGCTTAAGTACGAAGATTTTCCTATGATATTGACCGCCCTTCGTGGTTTTTTGATGAGGAAAGCAAGGAAGCATCTTCCTGAACTGCTGCGGGAAGTGGCTAGCGAAAACGGATTTGATGTGGGAATAATCTCGGTAAGGCTCCAGAAGACTCGTTGGGGGAGTTGTTCTAAACAAGCGAATATCTCCCTAAATGCTAAGCTGCTTTTCCTTCCCCGCGACCTCATGCATTATGTGCTTATGCACGAGCTATGCCATACGGTGTACCATAACCACTCGCGTGATTTCTGGTTTCTTATGGAAAAGCACCTGCCAAAAGCACTGGAATACAGGAGGGCAATACGAGATGATTCATGGAAGTTCGTGCCGCCATGGTTGGAAAGAGGCATTGAGCGATTGGACGAACAACGATATTTCTACCAGTGACCGTTGAAAGGATGCCCGTAATTAGGAAAAGGGCTATCCAGTAAGGGGGTTATATGTTTTGTGGCGAAGTGGGGACAACATTATCGATCCTTGGTGATGAGCATTCAGGGTAAGAATGATACGTGAGCGGCGTGTGGGAAACGCCCTGGGCCGACACTCTAAATGGAACCAACTTCTCAATGCGCCTTAATTGTTAACCAGAAAGCCTAGATCCGTCATTGTAAGTTCCAGCTTGGCTGCTTACCGTAACCATGCTTGCTGGATGAGTTATTTGGGCCTCTAATCTTCTAGTTTGGTGGAAAGATTGACAAGCGTAACTGATAAATGGATGAAATGCTTTTGGTGTGTTATTCTTAGGCATCGATCTTATTGCTTCACAAAACGGCAGGGGTATGGTATATTAACGCAACGGCTGTAAAGGAGGATTTATCATGCAACGGCGCAGATGGGCGATAGTTGTCTTGTTAGTATTGTTAGTTGGAACATTGGCGGGGTGTAGTCTGTTTAACTCAGCGCCTTCACCGAACTTCACCTGGAATCCGAACGATCCGCTTGCAAGAACTGATGTACAGTTCACGGATCTATCTTCCGATGCAGGAGGGTTGTTTGGCGGAGGCGGTGTTGTCTCATGGAGTTGGGACTTTGGAGATAACGACTCGTCTCCTTCTCAGAACCCGAAGCACGAGTACGAGAAGGGTGGAGATTATACGGTGAAATTGACGGTTACCGATGGCAGCGGAGCTTCGGCAACTATCCAGAAAACAATAAATGTAACTCCAAGCCTGGATGGAACTTGGACAGGCCACATTACAGACAATGCTTGGAATCAATGGACCCTTTCATTGAATCTGAAGCATTCAGCAAGTGGGGGTATTACCGGAACCATATATCTTGGTAACAACGCCCAGCCGATTACTAGCACCTCTTTTGATGAATCTTCGGGCGACGTACAGATAACTTCAATAGCATTCGGTTTTACCCTGTATGGAAGCCTAAATGCCTCTGAGAACAAGATGTCCGGTTACTGGGTCGACCTGGGCGGTATCCGTGGTGAAGACTGGAGCGTGAATTTGCAGTAGGTTCTAACTAAGTCCTCGTTTATGGTTTGATCTCTGCTCATGAGCTTCGAGCCATCCTTGGATGTCATCCAAGATGCGCTCATGTTTTGGTTCGTTTAAGACCTCGTGGTAGAGATTGTCGTATATGTTAAGTTTCTTGTCGGTCGATCCGATTGAGTCATACAAAACCTGAGCACCTTTCGGATCGACCAGCTTGTCTGCGCTACCCTGTAGGATAAGTATCGGAAGGGTGATCTTTGCGGCATGCTTTGTAAGGTGT
>CAZKFV010000039.1:0-23151 GCA_964552295.1 uncultured Thermotogae bacterium
GCTTTTCAGTTAAATAACTTGATGCTCCGCTGTTTGGAGTGGGTAGTCCAAGGATAATTGAGCCGGAGAGGGCGGGTTTCAAAAGAGACGTAATACAGCTATGTGTGATCAATCGGAAAGACCAAAAGCAAACTCGCGCAGGGACCGCAAAGCCGCAGGGAGAAAAGAAGTAGCATATTGTCAAGAAAGAAGAGAGGAAGAGCATCTATCAACGGGCTCAACAGCTCAATTTGGCCAGAGCGAGCGGGCAAGAGAAAGGTTTGTGCCAGTTATAATTTGCAATCATTGTTGCCCCCTGTAAACATCGAACAGCCGAAGAAATCAATAACTGTCACTTACCGGGTTGCTTTCCGTAAGGCAACTAGCGCTATAATCAGGCTAGGAAAAGGAGGCATCCGCACAATGAAATATGCGGCAATGATTACAATCATGATATTGACGATAGGAACCCAGGTTTTGGCCGCCAAGAATGCCCCTTCTGTGGTTGATTCGGTGGACCTGAATAGATATGTTGGCTTGTGGTATTCGATTGCAAGTATTCCAACAACTTTTGAGCGTTCCTGCGTCGCTGGCACAACCGCTGAATACACCTTGCTTGAGGATGGACAGATTCAGGTTGTAAACACGTGCTACACTTCTAAGGGCAAGAAGCAAGTCGCTACTGGCCGGGCGTGGATTCCTGACAAAGACAGTCAAGCCAAGCTCAAGGTCTCGTTTGTTAAGTTCCTGTGGTTTTGGCTGTTTCCAGGAGATTACTGGATCATAGTTCTAGATCAGGATTATCAATACGCCGTTGTTGGTCACCCCTCGTACAAGTACGGATGGATCCTGAGCCGGACCCCGGAGGTGCTGGATGATACACTGGCACAGATCACTTCTTGCATCAAGGAACAAGGATACCAGTTCTCAGACTTCAAATTCATTGACCAGTCCATGAATATCCAAGCCACAGATGAAAACGGGTGTTCACCTTAAGCCATAAATTTGCATGAGAAGCAACAAATGGGGTGTGCAGTAATCAGGATACGGAAGCTACGCCAATACTGTTTGCTCAAAGGTATACTGTCTCTTGTGATAAATCGGGCTATCCCTTCACACCACATGAAGGCATCATCAGCCAATTACGCCGATCCTTCCTTCTTAGGTGATCTATAGTTTTGTACAGTCAATATCCCGACCGTCAGGTCAAGTCACAAAGCCACTTTCGACACAGATGGTGGATAACAGCAAGAGATACCACGGCACACAAGATGAAAACGGCGTGATTCATGCCTCGAACACTAATGGCAAAGGCAAGAGCATTTCCTGCAGCGGGAGGATGCTCTGTGTCAGTCATGGTCATCACAAGGATAGCAATACCAACCGCTGTTGCAGCTATAATCCCAACGGAAGTGTTCGTTGCACCCAAAATACCCAAACGAAACGGGATCGAGCACAGAAGCCCAACAGCAATGCACACTACGTGCCCGCCGATGAGCCTTCTTGGCTGTGCAGTATCGTGGTGGGGAGTGGCAAATACAATAAAAGCACTCGCGCCCAGAGCTGCCACTACAGCGCCGTGTGTGACCGTACCCAAGTAAATAGCAATTATCGCAACAGCCACAAAGGCTAGGCCGCTTTGAGCAATGAACCGAATGGGCATCTGCCTGAATTTCTCATCTATGAGTTTCATGCGCCCACTGTACGCAAACTGCCTCACTTGCTCAATCTACTCGTTGAGGAAACTATCGATCCCTCTTGCTGCCTGGTGCCCTGTGGAGATTCCGGTGATGACATCCGGCCCTTTGGCGAAATCTCCACCAAAGAATAGCCATGGCAAACTGCTCTGGTAGTATTCGTTTAACTTGATGCGTCTGCCTGCATATTCCAGGTCTTTCTTAATCTCTTCGCTCAAAAGCGAATCATCGGGGCTCTGACCGATCGCCTCTACTACCATGGTCGCAGATATGAACGACTTGTCTTCTTCATTCACCTGAGGGTTGAACCTATGCTCCTCATCAAATACTGATACACATTGCACAGTATGAAGCCCGGTTATCTCGCCCTGATCGATTTCTATCTTCTTGGGGGAGCGGCCAGGAATGATAACTATGCCTTCCTCGCGTGCTTCGTCAATCTCTTCACAATCAGCTGGCATGATATCCTCTGTCTCCAGGCAGGTCGTTGTTAGATCCACTTTCCCGTACCGTGCCTTCTGCAAGCGCGCAATGCTCCGTGAGATATCCATAGCCACGTTTCCTCCACCGATGACCACTATCTTCTCGGTTAGTTCAATCTCCTCGCCTCTGGTTATGCGTCTAAGGAGATCTATGGCCTGGAAGACTTTCGGATGATCGGTACCTTCAATTCGCGTGCTCCGTCCTCCTTGTAGACCGATTCCAAGGAAAACAGCATCATAGTCGCGGTGGAGATCTTCTAAGGTGATATCCTTTCCAACCTGGGCGTTGCAACGAATCTCCACGCCAACCGACTGGATGTAGCTGATATCTTTATCTAGAGCATCATATGGCATACGGTACTCGGGGATACCGTATCGCATCATACCGCCGGGCTTCTCATACTGCTCAAATACGGTGATTTCATAGCCCATCAAAGCAAGATAATATGCGGCAGACAGACCAGCTGGACCCGAACCTACAACCGCTACCTTCTTGCCATTGGACTTGATTATCTGTGTATCTAGAACGCGCTTGTAATCCTCAACGGGAATCTGGTCCATGGCGTAGCGCTTGAGCCAACGAATGGAGACAGGTTCACCGCGGTGTGAAAGCGCGCATGCTTTCTCACAGTTGTGTGTGCATACCCGTCCACATACCTCAGGCAGAGGGTTGGTCTTGTAGATGTCGCGGGCGGCCTGCTCATAGTCTTCACCCCAAATGTCCCGGATATAGTCGGAAATATTCATGTTAGCCGGACACGCTTCCTCACATACCCCGCACTCGTAGCATCTGGAAGCTTCAGCCAGGGCCTGTTCGCGGGTAAACCCTCGCACCATTTCCACAAATGATTCCAGGCGTTCTTCGGCTGGCAGAATCTCCATCTCCTTGGCATGGCCCTCAAATTCAGCCAGGCAAAAGTCAAGGTCGGTGGCAAAACCTTTATCATTTAGCTTGCGGTGATTGATGCTTACCTCAAGATCGCTGGGGTTTTCTACAAACACGTCTTGGGCCGTTTTTTCATCTCGAGCCAGAGCTAAAAAGCTATCTGTACCATGATCGATGTGAATGAAGTCCTGGGAAAGACTCAGGCTACCAGTAGGACAAACGTCCACGCACAAACCACAATAACTGCATCTTCCATAGTTGATCTGCGGCCTTTCGTCAGTAGAACCTTTCTTAGGGTCAGCCTCTATTCCGGGCACCTTAACCATAGTGATCGCTTTGCATGGGCAGATGTCGCGACAGTTTCCGCAACCAATACATTTTTCTAGGTCATTGCGATGGAACCCGCGGTAGCGCTCGGATATGTCCAGCTTCTCAAATGGGTAAGCAAGCGTCTGAGGTTTCTCAAAGAGGTATTTTAAAGCAACAAACGGGCCCAGTACACTTCCTTTATCCTTTGCCATCATGTCACCTCGTTTATGGCCGTCATCTTTGTTTATCAGCGATCGATCTCTGGGGCAGCGATGTTTAGGCTAAGCAACATGTGTCCCACATCAGCTATATTCATTCCACAAAGCAGCTTTTCCAGAAGCAATATCCCATGCGTATACGATGGCACTCGATACGCTATCCTACGGATCTTCTCCCCTCCATCAGACACAGCATACGCACCAAGTTCCCCTCTAGCAGATTCCATGCGTACATATGCTTCTCCGCGTGGTATTCTCCACTTGAACGGATTCGGGACCCGGTTCCACGCTGGGCCTGGGGGCAACTTATCTAGTGCCTGTCGAATTATGGAGATGCTCTGCTCGATTTCCCTACGAATCACCATTGCCCGAGCGTAAGCATCCCCATCGGTCATGGTTGGAACTTCGAAGTCCAGTTCGGCATAAGCAGCATAAGGCTCCTCCACACGTACGTCACGCTCGATTCCAGTGGCGCGAAGACAACTGCCCGTCACACCGAACCGAATCGCTTCTTCTTGCGAGATTACACCCACGCCTGTTGCACGCTTACGGAAGATGCGATTATTGAAGAAGGTGCTGTCGTAATCACGCAGATTAGCCTGTAGCCCGTCAAGAGTGCGCCTCATCTTCTCCTCAAATCCATCAGGAATGTCCCGGCGCACCCCACCTGGCCAGATGTACATGTGATACACCCTTCCACCGGCAATCATGTCAAATAGATCAATCAAGTAATCGCGCTGAACCATACTCCAATGGCCTATTGTGTCAAAACCAAGCTCATTTCCGTATGCCCATAGCCACGCCAGATGAGACGTGAGACGCGACATCTCAAGGGCCATCGTCCTCAGGTAATGACCGCGGGGAGGCACTTCCAAGCCAGCCAATTCCTCCATGGCCATCGCGTAGACTTGTTCATTTGGATCAGGGTCCATAACGTTGATCCGGCATACAAATGGAAAGCCCTGTAAGTAACGAACGTTCTCCAGCATCTTCTCGAATCCTCTATGAAGATAGCCTGGGCTGGCGGTTGCTTCCTGAATTGTATCTCCCTTCACCGTAAGCGTTATGCTAAAATTTCCCACCATTCCGATGTGCTGTGGTCCAAAATAGAGCGTTAACTCGCGTTCCTTTGCCCTGGTATCGATATCATTCATGCTCAAACGTCCTTTCCGCGTAAGCCTCGGTATCGAAATCCTTCCTAAACGGTGGTATTTCTTGCCAATTTGTCAACAGAAACGGTGTCAACCTCTTGTTGCCAACAAAATCCACCCCAAACATCTCGTGAATCTCACGCTCATATGTCTGCGCATTTTTAAATAATGAAGTGATGCTGATGTACGTCGGATCAGTTCTACCAATCCTTGTTTTTAACATCGCATGTATCCCGTCTTGGTAGCTAGCAAGATGGTAGACAAGTTCAAACTGGTCCTCTTCTATCCAGTCCACACAAGCGATGAACGATAGATGTTTAAAGCCTTGCTCCTTCATAAACGCTATAAGCGAAAACACTCCATCTTTGGGCATCGTAATGATTATCCTCTGATGCCTCTGCACAAGGACATGGCTAGTCTCATAACGCTTCTCTATTGCTTGCTTTAATGTTTCTTCTTTCATAGTTTCACCGGTACCTGATACGGCAATTTATCAACGAATTCCTTGCCCAACACCCGCTGTTGATTCTTACGGTAGTATTCGTGATTTTCTCTGTACCTCTTGTAGCCATCTACCATATCACCATCGATCATCTTCCACAGCTTGGTGACAGCGATGAAAATGGCCTCAGGTCGAGGCATGCACCCAGCGATCCATCCATCAACCGGCAAATATCTATCAAGATGGTTCACCGTGTTGTAGGAGGTATAGTACAAACCTCCATCCACCGGACAAGAACCGAAACCAACCACGTACTTAGGATCTGGCATTTGCTCATAGGACACCAGGATCGCCCGCAGCGTTTTAACGGACACGTACCCAGTAATAAGAAACAGGTTCGCCTGCCTGGGCGTCGCCATTGGCTTAACTCCGAAGCGCTCAGAATCCCAACGAGCAGTCAAGACAGGAGGTATCTCCATGATACCACACCCGGTACAAAAATAGGTTGCCCAAAGCGAGTATTTCTCTCCCCATTTGTGCGGGTTCTTGAGTGCCTTCTTTATATCTGCTCTATCCACGAGCATCAGCCTCCTACATAACCATCGCCACTATCAACCCTGACAACGCAAATAACGTCGGCCATTTCCAGCAATACTTGAGAGCCTGATCGATCCTAAATCTTGGATATACAGCTCCAATAAAGATCCCAATCAAGAAAACAACAAGCATTTTTAGAAAGAAGGTACCTAAATTCGCTGCACCTCCTAGAAATAAATCAACAAACAAAGCAATTACGATAAACATGTGAAGGCCATGGTCTATTGTGGAAAGGGCAAGATACTTGCCACCAAACTCAACTTGCGGACCGGAGGCGATTTCCTGGGGCGCGTCCACAACATCGAAGGGCCGAATACCCAACATCACTGGCAAAATCAAAAACATTGCTATCGCCGATAAAGGAAAGCGGAATACCCCCCAAGAGAGGATGGAAGAACTTTGCCCCTGAACGAAGCTCAATAGTGAAGTAGTACCTGTCTGAGTCATTACCGCCAATAGAACAAGCAAAAATGGAACCTCGTAGCCAAAGGCAAGGGTCAGCTTTCTCGATATCCCAAGAGAGGCATTAGGGTTACCCGAAGCTCCCGCTGATAGGGCAATCCCAATTGGCGAGATCAACATCAGGTAGATGATCACAAGCAAGTCGCCAGAAGAGCTAAGCGGGTGAATCCCCGCCACGGGAACAAATAGCAGCGTAACCAGCGATCCCGCTAACGCAAAGATCAACCCTGCATCGAAAATCAGCCCGTGAGAGATGTTGCTGTGCTGAGTGAAAAGCTTCACCAAATCAATCACCGGCTGATATAGCGGCGGCCCATAGCGCCTCTGGATACGCGCCATTACCTTTCTGGATAGGCCCATAAAGAAAATCGATATCAATAGCGCAATAATTGGCAGTACGATAATCCAAACAATTCGCATCCACGTAGTCATGGTCTCCACCCCAATAACCCCATAAAGATTAGTACGCCAAGCAACAAAACGATCCACAATGCATAAGTGTTTATGTTGCCCGTGTACACCTTTCTCACTTGCTCAAAGAAGGCCATGCTTTGCCTTCCTATCCAGCAATAGAATTCATCCGCCCAGTCTCGGAGGTAGGGCCTGATAATCCGATCTGCCTGATCATAGAACCTAACGCTGTACTGGTACTGGCCCACTGGAACCGGAGAACCAGCAGCGTAGTTATCGTACTGACTTACCTGCCTAGATCTTCGAGCAAGCGCGAACACACCGTATACCGCTAAGGCGAAAACTGCCACCGCGGCAAAGATGTTTATCATGTTGAGCTCCCCTATAACAGAAGGAACCCCAAACAAGGTGCTGTTTATCGCCTTGATCGAGAAAGACATTTCAATCAAAGAAATGGCCCGCAGCGGAATGCCTGGGAAGATACCAAATAGCAGGATCAAAGCACCTAGCAATAACATGGGTAGCTGCATAGCAAAGGGAACCTCTTTCACATCTTTATACTCCTGTGGAAGCTGGCCAAGGAAGATGTTGTGCAAGAACTTAAATACTGAAAGGATAGTTCCCCACGTACCAATGAGGGCTGCAAATGCTAACAGAGCATGTCCATCCATTATCAAGGTCTTGTATATCAGCCACTTAGATACGAAGTTATTTGTCAAGGGCATGCCGATGAAGCCGCTTACACCCAGCAGACCGCCAATAAAGGTTATTGGCATGCGTTTAGCTAATCCGCCTAAGTGATCAAGATCAGTCAAGCCGCTGGTACGGTATTGCACCGCCCCTACTACCAAGAACAACAGCACTGTGCAAATAGCATAGTTAAGGGCGTGAAGGATTCCACCAGCAACCCCTAAACTGGTTCCTATTGCTATTCCCAGGATCATGTATCCACCCTGGCCGATTCCGTGCCAGGCAAGCAGCCTCTTGGAATCATGTTGCAAAAGCGCAATAAAGGTCGCCACAACTATTGAAACCGCTCCGAACCAAGCAAGAACTATACTGAAGCTTACTCCATGATAGTTGAATCGCTGCAACATCCCAGTCCCAATCAGGACATACATGGCAAGGAGAAAACCATATATGCCAAGCCGAGTAAGCATACCCGATAGAACAGCAGAAAACGGGGTTGCTGATTCGGCGTACGCGCCAGGAAGCCACGGATGAAGAGGTAGAACGGCATTCTTAATCCCAAAGGCCAAACAGAACATAAGAAGGACAAACAGCGCATAGCCAACCGCCGCTGAAGGCAATGCTGTGGCTAGGGAAGCAATTTCAACAGTACCAAAACTCACGTAAAGGCTCACAATGGCGATAAGCATGGCAGAAGAACCGGCAATTGAAAACAGGATATACCTCAACCCAGCCTTGACCGCTTCTCTGCCGTTATAGCTGATCAGCATGAATGTAGCGATGCTCATGATCTCCCACAGGATGTAGAACGTAATCAAGTCGCCACTTAACACCACTCCCAGCATCCCACCGTTGACAAGTAGGAATAAGAAGTAGTAAAGGTCAAGCCGCTTTCTATCCTTCATGTAGGAAAAGGAGTAGACAAGTGAAAGCACCCCGATTCCAGAGATGGCGATCCCAAAGAACCAAGAGAGAGGGGTCAGACTAAGGGATAAACTGGTCCCCAGAAAGGAAAGGTATCCGTATTGCACAAAGATAGATTTACCATACATGGCTGCCAAAGCCACAAGGGGAAACAGCGCCACCACGAATGAGTAGACGTTTCGCGCCAGCGGACGCCGGTAGCCGATAGCCACGCCCAACAATGGACCGACAAGCCCGACGATAACAAGTATTTCTAGAATCATGTTACAGCGCTCCCAACACTGATTGAATGTAGACTGACCTCTGCACGAGCCCGCTTGCTGCTTGCTGCAACAACCCGCTGATCATTTGCGGGTAAACACCGATAGCGATTATCAGCGCCGCAAGGATAGTTATGGGAATGAGAGCAGATAAGGGAAGCTCTTTCACCGGTTCATCGCCCACTGCTTGGTTGAAGAACATTATCTGTAGTAGCTTCATGAAGTATCCCACTTCAATGACTGTTGCCAACAGAATCAAAACCACCAAACCAGCATAAGTTGCACTGTGCTGCGCTAGAGCCGCGCGGACAATGGATAACTTGCTCATGAACCCGGCAAACGGCGGCACCCCGACCAGCGACAGGGCAGCTACAGCAATCATCGCTCCCGTTAGCGGCATCTTCCGCCCCAGTCCCGCAAGATACGATATCTGCTTTGAGCCCACGCGATAAATCAGGTAGCCGGTCGCTAAGAACAGAAGAGCCTTGGCTAATGTGTGGCTCAGAAGCTGAAACAGGCCCGCAAATACACCGGCATCGCTTCCTATTCCAAAGGCTAGCATGATCAGTCCCATCTGGCCTACACTGGAATAGGCAAGCAGCCGCTTAATATCATCCCTCTGCCGAAAAGCCGACATCTCACCAAGCAGAAGCGTTATTACACCTAGCACCGCCAGCACTAACATGATTCCCTGGCTGTCAAAAACCGTGTACACCACGCGAGCAACAGCGTATGCTCCTGTTTCGATTGCAATACCAGATAAGACAGCGCTCACGGAGGACGGAGCGGAAGAATGCGCATCAGGAAGCCACGCATTAAGCGGAAAAATAGCTGCTTCTACCCCGAACCCCACGATCAACAAAGAAAGACTGACAAACAGTAATGTAGGATCCGCGCCAGATACTTGTGAAGCGATATCGGCCATGTTTAGGGTGCCAAACATGCCGTACAAGAAAGCGATTCCGATCAAGATGAACGCCGACCCAATCGATCCTTGGATAAGGTACTTTATGGCCGCTTCCGTACCGCCACGATCCCGGTTGTAACCGGTAAGAGCGTAGGAGGAGAGGCTCAAAATCTCGAAGAATACGAACAAGTTAAAGATATCGCCAGTTAGAACCATCCCGGTCGCTCCTGTGAGGAGCGTGAGCATGAGCATGTGATACTTTTCCTTTGGCTCTTCTTGGATGTAGCCCACGCCATAGACGCAAACCAGGAAGCCCACAAGAGAAATTAGTATAGCTAATCCCAACCCCAATGGGCTAACCACCAAGTTGATGGCAAGAGGCGCTGTCCAACCGCCTATAGAGACGACAATTGGCGCATTCATCACCTGGCCAAGCAGAGAAAGGGAGATTCCCAAACTGATAAGCATCACCAACGCCGGTATGTAGCTTGCTAGCCTCTTGCTCACTAGCCCCACCAGGGGAATCAGAAAAGCTGCCAGGAATGGAAGAGCAATGAGTAATGTAGCTACCATTTCAGCCCCCTCATCTCTTGGGTATCCAGAGTTCCATAATGCCCGTACACCCGGATAGCCAAAGCCAGGGCAAGGGCGACAACCCCAAGCCCGATGACAATTGCTGTCAGGACAAGGGCCTGTGGAACTGGATCTACCATCTTGCTGGGATCGCTATAGGCCCGGGTTAAGACAGGGGACGTGCGATTGTGTATATACCCAATCGCTATCAAAAGAAGGTTCACTCCAGTATCCATGACCATCAATCCGACAATGATCTTGATGAGGTTTCTTTTACTAAGCACAGTAAGCAGCCCAATCATTATTAACCCGACTGCCCCAACGTACATCATTGGATTTCCGACTGTCATCTTTCGCCCCCGCCTCCAAACATGTTGGCAACAATCCCCGTTAACTCTGCGCCCACCTTTAGCCCGATAGCGCAGTAGAGAATTGGTATCACTCCCGCGCTGAACAAGCTAAACACGCTTCCTTTAGGAAGAAAGTTGTTCAAGAAGTAGCCTCCAACGCCCAACCCGATCAACCCAACCACAACAAACGTTATCCCTGCCAGACTCTCTGTGATTGCAAATGACTTTTCTGACAAGCGGTATTGGGTGTTACCAAGAAACATCAATAGAAACGCCGAAGCGATGACGGCTCCGCCTTGAAAACCGCCTCCGGGAGTGACATGCCCATGAAGAAAAATGTATCCGCCAAGCAACATTATCAATGGAAAAAGAAACTGAGAACCACGACGAACAATCAGGCTGGCAGGAGGCAACTCTCGCTTGCTACCTGGTTGAGAGGCTTTCTTCTTGGGCCAGGAAAGGAATACACCTAACCCAAGTGAGGCGATGAATAGAACCGTAACCTCTCCCAGCGTATCGAGCGCGCGGTAGTTTACTACGACTGCTGTAACGATGTTCGACGACCCAGTATCGGCCACCCCGTTATGAAGATAATAGTCTCCAACCTGCATTCGATCAGCACCAAACTGGATGTGAGCTAGAGACAGCGCCATTCCAACACAGACCAGGGCCAGAAGGCTAAGACTGATAAAAGTTCTCATTTCTCATACCTCCCGGTCTTACGAATAGCAATAACGAAAATCGCTGTAGTTAAACCGGCACCAATAGCTGCTTCAGCCATCGCTACATCTGGGGCTTGCAAGAGATAAAACAAGACAGAAGCGATTAGGCTTACCGCCGCGCAAGCCACAACAGAGGCAATCAGGTCATGGAAAAGATACGCCGCCACTCCAGCAATCAGCATCACTACAGTGAGAATGGCTATGTATATCATGCTTCCTCCTGATCCGAGATTCCCTGGCATCCATCGAATTCTTTACAGCAATCGATGACGCTCTTATCCCATAGCTTTACCCCACTCTTGTAGGTGGCACGCGCTAGCGCGTGCGCGCTTATCGGATTAGTCAATAGGATGAACACCGCAATGATAATTGCCTTTGGCATCCAGCTTGGATGAACAAAACCAACTCCCAGGATCGTAGAAAACGCCCCTAGAGTCGTGCACTTCGTCCCTGCCTGCAAGCGATTGTACACATCCGGAAGACGAAAAATCCCCAAACCACCGAGGAAAAGGAATGCTGTTCCAAGCCCAATTAACACCTGCCCAAATATATGCATCATACCCCCCGTTCCATATAGCGGGCGACCGCAAGAACCCCGATAAAACCAAGGACAGCGTATACTAAAGCCACATCCAAATAGATCTGACGGTCAAAGAATGATGCAAGTAATACCATCAGCGCAATGCTTATGGTGACTGTGCCATCAACCCCCACAACCCTATCAGAAGTAGTTGGACCTAATGCCGCTCGTGCCAGACAAAGGGCCATTCCCCCGGCACTAAAAGACAAAAACAACAGCCATATCATGAGAAGATCACCTTCAGGAAACGTTCGAATCGATTGCCGATGATTTTGGTAGCTTCTTTGGTATCCGAGGTCTTTACATTGATCCAATGAATGAGCAGCTTGTCTCCTTCAACGTCCATGGTCAGCGTTCCCGGAGTAAGAGTGATCGAGTTGGCAAGCGCAAGCTTTCCGCTATCTGATTTCAAGTCGGTGTTAATCATCACAACGCCCGGATTGATTGGCATACGGGGATGAATTACGCGATAGGCTACGTCAAAATTCGCCTTTATCATCGCCCAAAAGAAGACCGGGATGTACAGCAAAAAATAGATAAGCTTCTTCAGGCTGATGTTAGAGAACCCCACTTGAGAGAAGTAGCGCCACCCGAACGCAGCCACAATCGCCGAAAACACTCCTCCCATAAGAAGCTCTTGCCAATGCAAAGTGCCAACAAGGGCAAGCCAAATCCCATATGACACTACAAACACGGCCAAGTAACGCTGAATAATATGTTCACCTTTTGCGTTCAACGCTATACCTCCATGTGGTAGACCAGTTCTCCCAAAGCCATGGGAATATCAATAGGCACAATTCGTACATCATCTGGAACCTGTAAATGACACGGAGCAAAACAGAGAAACCCTTTTATGCCGGCTTCAATCAGCGTGTCCGCCATATCCTGAGCGCATTCCACTGGTGTGGCAACAATTGCCAATTGCACTTTCTCTTCCCGGATCCGTACGCCCAGGTCTGCTACATCATCCACGACCAAGCTTCCGCGCTTCTTGCCAATAATCCCGCGATCGTTATCAAACGCTAGCACAATATGAAAACCTTGACGGGCCAACTCGGGGTTCAGTAGGAGAGCTGAGCCGATGTGTCCAACTCCAATTAACGCAAATCGCCATGTTCGATCTAGCTTCAGGATAGACCGGAGCTCCTGTATGAGTCTCTTTGTGTCGTAGCCAACCCCTCGGGTTCCAAACTCACCAAAATACGAAAAATCCTTGCGTATCTGCGCGGGGTTGGTATGAAGAATCTTGGCCAAGGTCTGGGAAGAGAATCTTTGATGGCCTTCATTAGACATGCAATCAAGTTCGCGAAGATACGCCAGCATTCGCTGCATTGTCTCTTCAGGCACATCCGCGTGTTTTGGCATCGCTCATCCTTTTGTGATTGTGCTCACGTTCACAAGCTCGATTTATAACACAGAAATCTCGCCTTGTCAAGTCGATCGCTTATGCCACTTACCCCATAGCCCGATAGACATCCAATGCTTTCTGTAACAAAACCAATTGCAGAAGCTGAACACACCAGTGTTTCATTGTTTGTTTGCATGTCCAAATAGACTCTAGCAGCCTTCTAGAAATAGCCTATGTGGTTAGTTACCTTTAACTCATCTGGATGTGCGGCTATGATCTACCTCTTGCTACAAAGAAGGTGCTATTGCCAGACTGAAGTACTGAATATGGAAAAGTATCATAGGATTAATGATTATTGAGATATTCACCGAAGTATGAACTGTCCAGGATAACACTTTGAAGGTGGGCATATCCTAAGATGAAACTAGACTTGAACGCAGTGATAGACAGATTAAGGAAAGCTAATCGCTTGCTCGTAATTGGGCACATCAAGCCAGATGGGGACGACATCAGCTCTGTTGTCAGCCTGGTAATTATCATGAGAAAGCTAGGCAAAGAAGCTAAAGGCTGCATAGCGGGGGAAATCCCCTGGTTATATAAGCAACTAGATAATGTTGATCTGATTAATGACGTAAGACAGCTTCAAGATTATGAGTACGACACTTCAGTGACGGTTGATTGCTCAGAACTATCGCGAATCGGCGACGCTGTTAGCTTACTTAAGGGAAACAAACCAGATATCAACCTTGACCATCACCAAACAAATTGCGGATTCGGCAAGATCGATTTTTATGACTCCACATATGCCGCTACCGCTGAAATAATATACGAGATCGGAAAGCAGCTTGTTGATTATGATGCTAGCTTGGCGGAGATCAATCTGCTGGGTATTGCTACTGACACTGGCTTCTTCAAGTATTCTAACGTCGACCACAAGGTGTTCTCCTACGCCGCTGAGCTGGTGAAGGCAGGAGCCAATGTGCAGCGTATTGCATCCTCGGTTCTCGAACACAGAACGCTAGAACAGATCAATTTGCTCTGTCAGACCTTTGAAAATTTAGAGATACAGGAAGACGGAAAGATAGCTTGGTCATACGTCTCAGCTGAAATGCTGCTGGCCGCGGGGTGCACCGACGATGACGCAGATAACCTGGTGGAAGAAATCAGGTCATTGCACGGGGTAGAGATCGCCGTGCTCTTCATCGAATGGCCAGAGAGAGATGTGCACATATCGTTCAGATCAAAGAATTACGCAGACGTGAGTGCAGTAGCTATGAGCTTTGGCGGCGGGGGGCATGCCCGGGCCGCAGGGTGCAGCTGCCGCAACGCTGACCTAGAACGCACCATTCAAAGAGTCATCAAGCGATCGAAAGAGGCTCTAAAAAACGATAAATAAGGGTTGTCCTCTCGTGGGAAACTACCTTTGAGAAGATTGCCTTCTTTGACCCTTGACATACACTACAGAGATATCGTATGTTTATCTTTGTCGGGGCGCGAAGTCCCGGTTTTGTTTTTCCCGCTATTTTTCGTATCTTTCTCCAATTGCTTATTCTTTCTACCCTGGCCTGCTAAGTGCCAACTAAGACCTTACATGAAAAATTCTGCTACACACCCTCCTGCCTTGGCCCAAAGGCCTGTTACTGAGTTACCAAGAATTTTCCGTTTTTTTGATCTTTCTTAACTAGCGACTTGATTTCCTGGCTTTTGGCTGGCACAGTTTTATCGCATACGGCTTTAAAGGACGGAATACTGTGACACATAAGATACTCATTCTTATTGGCATTATAGCAGCGTCTGTGGGATTCATCTCTTTGTTTACCCGGCCGCATCCGCCCTTACCAATACCCAACGCCATTTGGGTTATTGAAGCCAGACAGCCTTTAGCAATTGGCGGGTATGGCGATAACTTCTGTTACGCTGGAGAAGGCGTACAAGAACTGAACGGATTTCTATCTTTGAGTATTGGCCCGGACAATATAGGATCTATCTATGCTTCCGTATCCACCACCCAGGGCCCTAACTCAATTCAAGCTTCGGCCACAGATAAGCTTGCAGGAAAGATCGAAATTATAACCAAAACCAAGGATCTTACAGAAGTTAAGCAGGAAGTACAGATCAACAGGGAACCTGGTAATGAGAACGTCGATCTACCACCCACGTATGCTCTGCTATCCGGCCAGGCAATCTTCGATCTTTACTTACAAGGACAGTTATTGTACGAAAATCTAATTGGCAAGTGGTCGGTTGCCAACGCGCTTAGACGCCCTGACGGATCAATACGCCAGAGTGGTCTCGTGTACAGCCCTCTTTTGCGCGACAAATCCGGTTTCTCTGATCCAAGTAGAATTGAGTTTACGCTCCTGCTTCACTCCGATGAGCCAGATGAGAACAACCGACCAAATTATTCAGTTGCTCTACATCTTGTGTTCTCTGAGGTAACCATCGACAGACAGCCACCACCTTCTAGTGATTAGTTAGTTACTGGCTAGAATTCCTGTTCTCGCTCTCACTTTGTTCCAAGGCTGTATCAAGCTCTGCCTGTGTCTGAGAGGACTCCAAAGGTGCACTCTGCGCTCTCTTGCCAGTAAAGAAAGATGATATTCCTTTCCGCGTTTCGAAGTATTGAGGGATGTCTTTCGCGGTCGCGGTAAGGGCACAGAGCACAAGCTGATCTCCCGCACCAACAAGTTCCTGTCCCTTTGGTATGATAAGGCTGTTAGCTCCCTTTCGGAACATTCCGACAATCAAACAATCACGAGGATAGCGTCTATCAGACAGGATATCATTGACAGTCTTTCCAACAATATGAGATCTCTCCGGCACCGTAACGCCAAGTATCGTCCCTGCTCCGCCGCCAAAGCTGGCAATCTCGTTGATCTCAGGGCGCTCTATTTCCAGAACCAAGCGATCCAAGAAAAGCCCGGTCACATCGATTACAGTGGTTACACCCGCTTGCTCGTATGCGCCAGCGTACTTCGGATTGGCCATGCGAGTTATGATTCTCTTCGCCCCAGAGCTCTTCGCCAGGAGACTGAATGCCAAGTTATCCGCGCTCTGGTGCATCATCCCCACAGCTACATCAGCTCGCTCGATCTCCGCTTCCTCTAATGTCGCTATGTCGGTTGCATTTCCACAGATAGCAGATACACCTAGCTTTGCACTGACCATCTCGCACACATCGCGACTGAGATCAATAGCCACTACATCATAGTGGTCAGCAGCGAGCTTCGCCATCAAGCGCCTGCCTGTCATCCCTGCTCCAGCAATGACTACTCGCATCGTACCTCCTAATGCCACGCCCGGTGGGAGAATATGAGGAGAAGCGGAAGAATCTCCAGCCTCCCAGCAACCATAACCAGAATATAGAATACCTTTACCACTGCATTCATGCTAGCATAAGCTGCCTGATTGATGTAGCTTGGCCCAACGTTGCTCAATGCCGAGATCGTCCCGGAAAACGACTCCAAGGGACTGAAGCCCGTAAACACTCCGGTGATGAAACTTCCTGTTGCTGCTATAAGCACCCATGCAAAGAAGATCGCCGCAATGCGATATACCTCGCCTTCTCTCATGACTTCATTGTCTATTACAAATGGAGTAACCTGCCGTGAGGGACGAAAAACAAGGCGCATTTGGTGAGCCAGCAGCTTGCCTAGAACCCCAATCCTCCATACTTTGACCCCACCGGACGTCGATCCAATACACCCACCGACAAACATGAGAATCAAGAATACTTGCTTTGCTGCTGATCCAAAGAAACTGCCCGCAATATCCATTGTGGAGAATCCCGTGCCTGAGGCCATTGCCATTACCTGAAATAACGATGCCCTAAAACGTTCCCCCAGCGGCGCTTGCGTCCCGCTCGTCAGTACTACAATAGCCGTTGCAACCATGACGATAAAGAACCACAATCGCAGCTCCATATTCTTGCGTAATGGCGCAAATCGCCGGCGAATAAGGTTCCAATGCACCAGAAAACTCGTTCCACCAAGGAACATGAACAGAATCACCGTGTACTCAATAGCCACATGGTTGTAACCTTGTTGGCGGAAGTAACCTATATTCAAGTCATGTGAAGAGAAACCACCAGTCGAGATCGTGGTAAGCGCGTGTACTGCTGCATCAAATGGGGACAAGCCCTCGATCAACAGGGCCACACCACACAGAATCGTCAGAGAAATGTATATCCCCCATAAGATACGTAGCGAGCTAAACACTCCTGATGAGAATCGTTGCGTGGTTGCCTTGTGCGATTCACTCGAAAGCAAGTTGTGAGACATCCCGCTTCGCACCGCCACAAAAAGGAACAGGGTGAAAATTCCCAGACCACCAATCCACTCGGTGAGAGCACGCCAAAAGAGAACGCTGTGCGGAAGACCATCCAAACCGATGAGAATTGTCGCGCCTGTTGTGGTGAACCCACTAACCGTCTCAAAGAACGCGTCAAGGTATGTAATCTTAAGCGCTAACCAATAAGGCACCGCGCCAATAAGCGATAACCCAAACCAACCCAACGCACCAATCACCATAGCCGTACCCTCGTTCATGGGAGAGGGCTTAAACAAGCCAGTCAATAAAATACCTAGTACAAAAGCGATGACTGCAGGTATTGCATAGATTCTCACCGGGAATGTGATTGTCTCGACGTATGTCGCGCTTATGATCAGAGGAAGAGACTGAAGAAAGGCAAAGGCGATTAAGACAATCCCAAGATGGTGAAGCACCGTGCTAAGGTTTCTCATCCGCTCTCCTTGCGTGAACCTCCCTTCATAATACCCAGACGCCGCAAGATACAAAACCCCCTAAATGCTGATGCGGTAAAGTCGAGTTAAGCTTTGCAGAGACGCAAGTGACTTATGTCGCGCAATGTGGTGATTATCAAGCCTCCTTCATTCACGTGCACCGTTTATATTCTCTACGCTATCAGTACACCGCCTTTCTATGAACTGGTAGTGGAGAAAAGGGGGCTGAAGCTTAGTCCCCTTTTCCAATATATGCATCAAAACGGGCTGTTATTGAAAGGCAGAAGCAGATGATTCTCGCAGTGACCTTATGGACTGAAGCCCTCAAGTTGTACACATTGGGGCCGGAATGGCTTCAATTATAGCGTTGGGAGGTATCGATCTGTCCTCTTCTGCCCCTTGTTATTAGGTGAAATCCGCGTGATCCTCATCGGTTACGGCAAGCAGGCGTGGCTGCCTATCGAGCGGTGTCACTTCTGGAAGATCCTTGCTCTCTGCATTCAACTCCTTGAACTTGCGCGCCGACGGCATCAGGCGGCTCTCCAGCGAACCAACTGCCTTGTCATAGGCATCCACTGCTTGGCCTAAGCCTTTTCCTGTCTTCTGGAACAGATCCAAAAAACGAAGGATGCGTTCGTAGAGATCATGGCCTTGCTGCGCTATCTCGCGCGCATTCTTAGCTATTTCCTGCTGTTGCCAACCGTAGGCAACAGAACGCAATAGCGCCAGCAAAAGTACAGGGCTGGCTACAAGTACATGCCTCTCCATAGCGAACTCCAGCAGGCTTGGATCTTGAGAAAATGCGGCCGAAAGGCTCGCCTCGCTAGGAATAAACATCACTACCATTTCTGGAGCCCGCTCAAATTGGCTCCAATAGCTCTTGCGCGAGAGATCCTGTATGCGGCTTTTCATAGCTTGGGTGTGGGAGACCAACAATCTATGTTGCTCGTCTCCCTCCGTATTGAGCGCTTCAAAGTATGAAGCCATTGGGGTTTTAGCATCTACTGGCAAAAAGCCATTGTTGGGAAGATGAACTATCACATCGGGGCGTCCCTCGTCAGTGGTAACCTGCTCATCGAAGTCAATATGGGCGCTCATTCCTGCTAGTTCCATGACACGCCTAAGTTGCAGCTCTCCCCACCGGCCGCGAATTGAGGATGATTTTAGCGCTTGCTCTAGTTTCAGGGTAGCATTACGTAACTGTGACTGATCCTGCCCAAGTTGCTGTAAGTGTTTTTCCAGGCGCTGGTAAGCTCCAGCCCGCTTCTCTTCCAGCAATCTTACCTGCCCGTCCATTTTCTCCAAAGTCTTTTCCAAGGGTTCAACCAAGCGCCCGAGCTGTTCCTTGTGTATTCCCCAATCACCTCGGACTTGTGTCAACAGGGCATCTATCTGCTCGCGTGCGTTCTTCAAAAAGCGATCGCTGCTGGTCTCAAGCGCCCTGTTAGCAAGAGAATCAAATGCCTCCCTCAACTGCTTCTCTGCTGACTCTATCCACTTTTCTTTCTCCGAAGCAGCCTCTCGCAGGGCAAGAACCTCTTGCTGCTTGGTAGTTAACTGCAGTTGCAGGGCAGTGATGCCTTTGCCAGCGCGCAGGTGCTCCAGCAAAAGCCCCACTATTAGACCTATAACAACCCCTATTAACAAAATCAGCCACTGCATCTCGTTCCTCCTTGCGCCTATGTTACATTACCCTCATTTGAGACGCGAAGCACCAAGTGGTCATCAATCTCGAATATTTCGGTAATGTTTTTGACAAAGCAAGTTCTTACGCAGAGAACTACTACCGCCTCCGACTTTAAGACAACTTGAAGTGCCTTAGCATGCCCACATCCCGCTAGCTCAAGGCGGCCAACCTCGTCAACAACTATTACTTGATCCCTGCGCGCCGCCCGCTCCAATGCAGCCCGGGCAAAGGCCAGGGCTTGCTCGGAAAGATAGAACCGGCCAACCGAAATCCCGGGAGGGTTTAGAGTTGCTAGCAATCGCTCTCTTGCTGTACTTATATCTCGCACTTTATAGCCGATAGTCTCGCCCTCATGAAGCAAGCGAGGCCCAATAATACCCCCTACTTTGACCTGTTGCTTTTCCATTGCCGTCACAAGGCGCTTGGCAAATTGAGTCTTGCCCGAACCAATTTCACCGTGAACAATTAGGCATCTTCGCACACTTGCTGCCAATTGCCTCTTGATCTCTTCAATTGCTCTGGCAAGAACGTTTTCCGTTGCGGTCATTTCTTCCCCCCAATTACTCCCACGTCTCTATACAAAAACAAGCGCCCCTCTCTTTAAAGGAGCGCTTGTATGGCTTTTTTGACACTTTGTAAGCTATCTTTCTACAGAAGGCCAACTCGTTCGTTAAACGCCTCTATAAGTTCATCTATCGGTTCAACAAGCTGGTGAATCCGGTCCCAGTAACCTGGGTAGTCGTACCATTGGTCGTCCAGCTCCTCAAGCGGCTTACCCATCTGTTCGATCCAGGTATAATACTTCAGGTTGTGAATGCGCTTGCGTTCCTCATAGCCCAACTCGGAAGTATAATCGGTCTTAATGCCCATTAGGTGCAAGTGGTAATCAATTGCTGCCTGCATCTTATCGTAGGGACCTCTCTCTTCAGTCAATTCAACCAAGCGAGTTTGATAGAGTTCCATCGAATCAGTAAACACAGTGAGCACTATATCTTTCTCCGTCAATTCATAGTACTTGGCAAACTTGATCGTAGACAGAACGTTAGCCACACTGGAGATTCCCATCAATGGCAGTTGCTCGATGAACTCGTCCTTGACACCCTGACTAGAAAGGAATTCCTGGCCAGCAGGCTCATTGAACAGACGGATAAGACTCATGCAATCCTCATCGTCGATTCCAGTTATCATATCCGTGTTGCGGGCGTTATGGATCCACGGCACATGTTTGTCACCGATCCCCTCAATACGATGTCCTCCAAACCCATTCTGGAGAAGGGTTGGACACTGAAGTGCTTCCGAGACTACTAGTTTGCTGGCTGGATGAAGTTCCTTCAAATAATCGCCACACCCCATTGTGCCAGACGAACCAGAGGTGAGAATAACACCAGCATAGCGGCCATCCTCTCCCAGTTCTTTCTGCAATACCTCCTCCATGGCATGTCCGGTGACGTCGTAATGCCACAGGTGATTTCCGAACTCGTCAAACTGGTTGAAGATCATGATATTATCGCGTGTTGACTGCAGCTCCTTGCACTTCTGGAAAATCTCCCACACGTTAGACTCACAGCCAGGAGTAGCGATAACCTCACCAGCAACTTTAGATAACCAATCGAAGCGTTCTCTGGACATCTGCTCAGGGAGAATAGCTATTGATTCGCAGGCAAGTAGGTTAGCATCGTAGGCTCCGCCGCGGCAGTAGTTTCCAGTAGATGGCCAAACCGCTTTATGATATGTGGGATCAAATTGACCGGTTACTAACCGTGGTACCAAACATCCGTAGGTTGCCCCTACCTTGTGGGCTCCGGTGGGAAACCATTTTCCCACAAGGGCAATGATCCGAGCCTTAACCCCAGTGATCTCCGGCGGAATTTCCACGTAGTTTACCCCGTCGAAACCGCCACCATGCTTTACAGGTTCATTCTTCCATGTGATGCGAAACAGGTTTAAGGGGTGCAGATCCCACAATCCCACATCCTTCAAACCCTCTCTTACTTTCTGCCCGATCAGGCTTGGATCCCTCATCTGGGCGAAAGTCGGAGCTATGATTCCCCTTTCCCGCGCGCGCTGCGCAGTACGTTCGAGCAGCTTCTCATTGACTGTTAGATCGATCATCCATTTCCTCCCTGAGCTTGTTTATTCAATACGCAATCATTGGATAGGCCATCTAGTACCCTCTACCTGTAATGCTATCATACAACCTGACTAAATAGCAAGTTGAGAAACCTGTCTCCGCGATAAGAATTATGAAACGCGCTATTTATGATCTTAGATCAGTACCGCCGGGCTCCATGCTCCACAAAATATACCTTTAAGGCCAATCAATGTGTAAACCGCGCCAATCTCTATAACCATCTGTGTTTACCTCACCACGCGCGTACGCCTCGTGCCAATTGCCCGGCACTGGCATATCCCGATAAAGCCTTCGTCGCCATGCTTCCAGTAACATTCGGCGGCGCCCCATGAAGTCAGCTGCACACATAACTCTGTGACCGGTCTGAGTTGAAAGCTCCCGCAAAAAGGCTGCCCCCTTTACGGAACGCATCAGATGGTGATCTAAGATAAGTGTGCCTACAGATTCAGCCAAACGTTGCGCATTCTCCCATGCGATCTTAGTTTGCGTATCATTAAGGCGGCGATACAGAGACGGCCCAGCGGCCAGAACAACATCCGGATGCCAGGCCAGGATTCTTGTTATTGCTTCCTCACTCATCAACTGAATGTCAGAAGCATGCACGAAAACCTCGCCGTCTTCTGTGATTCGTGTCATCATCACATTTCCCAATTGACTTCTTGGCTCCCCATGGCAGACAGGCAAAGAAAAGCTCAACGGGCCAACATTTCTCCCTTCTGCGTTAGGAAATGGTCGCCTGAAGAAATCAGATAGCTGGTTGTACCTTCCAAGCATGTGGGCAGATAGATCCTGGGGCCCTTTACACCACAGATGTGGCTTGGCCAACAAGGCAAGAACACGCTTAGCTGAAAGCTGATAAGGGTTTGCATCGATAAGTGGAACATGATCGCCGTGAAAATGGCTTATCACAACATCAGTAGCATCAGCCAAGGAAGCTACGATCTTCTGACGAACCTGGCTACCAACCGCTACCTGGAAGGGATGAGGCAGCAATCCATGTCGCTGATAGCCCAACGCCACTCCCGGATCAATCACGATCTTGCGATCGCGTAGCTCAACTACAGTTGCTAGACCACGTACGCCTAGCGATTCTGTGCCAATAATCTCGATCTTCACTTTCTTCCTGAGCTTCCAATTATATGCACTTTGCCATTCAAGAAGGCAGGTTTTCCAACTGGTCAGTCAGCGGCAATGTCTGAACGCATCATTACATCAAATGACAGCAAAAGAATACGGGCAATACTTTTTTGGTACTGCCCGCAAATTTGTGCTACGCTCTAAAAAGGCTACAGAACGACAACATCATCTGCTTGTGGGCCCTTTTCTGCCTGGGCAACGTTAAACTCCACCTTCTGTCCCTCAGACAGCGTTTTGAAGCCCTCACCGCGAATCGACCTGAAGTGAACAAACACGTCTTCACCTTGCTCACGCTCAATGAAGCCATATCCCTTGCTCTGGTTGAACCATTTTACAGTTCCAGTTTCACGATCTGCCATCGAAGCCTACCTCCCTGGTGTTGTGTATCTAATCTTGGCAGAGTATTCTAGGCAGGCGATAGACAACTCACATCACAAGCTAAATTACTGCAAGACACCAACAGCAC
>CAZKFV010000040.1:0-11795 GCA_964552295.1 uncultured Thermotogae bacterium
GAAAACATCATGCAACGTTGGGCTTTTTTCAGGACAATTTGCCTCAAGGTGGCAAACTCAGCAGCTCGAGCAAGCTAAAGGGGTTTGTCAGTTACAATCAACCAAGTTTGTTATCCACTTGAAACTGTAAAGAGCCGGTTTTATCCTAGCGCAATAGCATCCGAAATTAGAAAAGGAGTTTGATATCATGCCTTGGGTAGAAGAGGCTGAGTGTACTGGTTGTGGGATTTGTGTTTCAGAATGTCCAGTAGATACTATCTATATGGAGAACAAGAAGGCAGTTGTGGATATGGAAAACTGTATTCACTGTGCCATTTGCCATCAGGTTTGTCCAACCAACGCGGTAAAGCATGATAGCGAAAAGATACCCGATAGGGTCACGTTAAACGTCCAAAGGACGAAAGCCTTCATGGACGATTGTGCCAGATATCTTGAGGATGAAGAGGAGAAGGGGAAGTGCCTAAATCGTATGATCAGGCATTTTAGGATCGAGAAGGTAGTTGCAGAGAAGACCTTGAGTGAACTAGAAGCCCTGAAAAAGGAGATCTAGGTTAATAGGCACTGGTCATAGTTGACACGGCTTCTTATGGGTAAGAAGTGTTGGTAACTGCTCGACCGTATTCCACCAGTGGTTACCAGCAAAGGCATCTGAGTTGCAGCTGTAGCTTGGCGATATTGACATCCGACGCGTTAAAAAAAGGCGAAAGGCCGCATGAACTCAGGTAGGATTTTATTGCCTCAAGGGGTTATTCACATATAGGGATTTAAAACTCCCATTCTTCGCCTTGGGAAAATCCACCCACATGCTCGGGTATAGCGTCAAAGAGCAGTGTGTCGCCAGTGAAGATGGATCGCTCGCCAAAGCGGTCACGGATGTGATCAACGGCATTGTTTAGCCGTTCCCGCCGCTGATCCTTGTCTAAAAGATAGCCAGGATAGCCTGCTTTCTCCGTTAGGTTACACACAGAAACACCAACCTGAGAAACATTGTCTGGTTGGATCGACATCTTGCGATACACGGTAAGGCAGGCATCGTAAATTGTTTGTCCATCGTCGGTAGAGAAGGGAAGCGTAATTTGCTTTCCATGATGCGGCCCCATGGATCCAAGGCGAAACCCAAAGTAGATAGTACGCCCCACATAACCAAGTTTGCGCATCCGCCGCCCCACTTTATCGCACAGTCCACGCAATACAAGCAAAGCAGTAGCAAACGGCCGCAACTGTGGAGGAAGGGACTTGGAATGACCAACCGATTTTACCGGGATAGTTGTTGTATAGGGAATCACCGGGGTTGGATCATATCCCTGGCCAATCTGCTTTAGAAATAGGCCGTAGATTCCGAATTCCTGCTTTAAGTAATTCTCCGGTGCATTGCCAAGGTCAGCAAGGGTGTGAATGCCTACACTGCTCAGACGTTTCCCAATTCTCCTTCCGACACCGCAGATATCTTCCACCGAAACAGTTTCCAAAAGCGATGAAACTTCTTCATCACTTAATTGGGCAATCCCATCAGGCTTATTGCGCTTAGCCACCAATTTAGCGAAGGCTTTGTTGGAGGCAATGCCAATTGTGGCAGTAATGCATTCACCCAGCTCCTCGCGGAATTCCTCCTTTATCAAACGAGCCATAGAAATCGCTCCACCGTAACGCCGCGATTCCTGGGTTACGTCCATGAATACCTCGTCGATACTGAATACCTCAAGTATAGGCGTGTAACGCTTTAGGATAAATAGGAAACGCTTGGTCATCGCGATATAACGCTCCGCTTTTCCTGAAACAAGCTTCAATGATGGACAAAGCTTGAGCGCTTCCCAATTGGGCATCGCCGATTTCACCCCGCAGCGCTTCGCCTCGCGGGACGCAGCAACGATTATAGAGCTTTCGTTGGGCCTTCCAGTAACGCCAATGGGTATCCCGCGCAGGGAAGGATTAGCCTGTTGTTCAACAGATGCGAAGTATGAGTCCATATCGAGGTGCATAATAATTCGCGCCATTATTCCTCCACATCGATTGCCTCTAGTGTCCATAAACATCGATTGGTATTAAGGCGAAGCTGAAACTGGTTTTGCCCGGAACTAACCGCGTAATAGAGAAATAGCGTTTCTCCTTCCCTCTCTGGGTAAACAAGATTGATGGATGTAACGTCGAAGCGGCGCATGTTCCAGCGGAAAGCTTTTAGGATAGGATGTTTCGCCCCGTGTCTGTAGACGACGTAAGCATCGATTGGCTCTGCTATCGACTTGTACATCATTGTTCACCTTGTTCAGTGTACTAATTGAACAAAGAACCGTCAAGGCTTTATGATGGAGGAAAAGCTATATGTCGCATGAGGACCAGCTAAACCAACTTCTTCTCGACGAATAAGGTGAAGATCCGCCAATCGGCCCACGCGATGAAGACAAGTATTATGGTTAATACTAAGAGCCTGGGAAAGCTCCTTGGCAACTGCCTGCTGCATTTTAACCACCAATTCCAATGTCTGGCGCATCTGGGAAGCAATATGACCAAGCACTTCCCAGCCATTATCAAGAAGACAAAGCATGGCTAGGTTTCTGCGTTCCAGCTTATGCGACAGATCCTCTGCAACCTCTAGACTCGGAGCACGCACTACAAGGTAGCGGTCGCCATACTCCCCCGTGGAGAGGCGAGCACATGGAATAGCGATTGTCTCATCTGCAAACGATCCGCTTAACACATCCACCCCATCAAGTGAGATGATCAGTCGCCCCGGCTCACCGATCGATCTCAGCGCTGCAAGGAGTGCTTCCCTCGCCTGCGTTCCTTCCAAGCGAGTACCTAGGCGCGTACCAAATTGCGAAATAGAAAAAGTCAATTCGTTCATCATGTTCATTGAACTAAAGTACACCTTTATTGTCAACCTCTGGAGAACCTATCCCGAATACATGCCTGGGAATACGTAATCCAATCTGCACGCCGGGTAGGTACGGCACATCGTAGATCTCACCACGCTCCACATCCATATGTAGCAAAGCCTCTTCGCTACGGATGACCAACAGACCGTCCCATTTCCGGATTAATCTTGCTATCTGCCGCAGCTCCCCGCCGCGCCCGGGATCAACAAAACGACTCATGCCTTCATACACTATCTTGTTAAGGGCGCTTGCATCGCTTAGCTTGGCAAATCCTGGCCTGGTTGCCAGGCTCTTACGAAGCCCTATCCCCATATCGCCTACAGCCAGAAATATGGAGTCAGCATAATCCTGCATAGCCGCCAAACCATGAGAGTCAGTAATCTCGCCCGTAGCATTGCTGTGTTGTGGTATATTCTGAAATAGCTCGAACATCAGCTTTACTAGACTATTGCGCGATTGGTTGGTCAGCGGATAACGCTTTCTAAGGCGCTTTTCAAACATACCTACCAGAAGAGAAATACCTTCCTCCTCCAGGATATGGGTGATTGGTTGCAGTGCGTTAGATTTACTGGAACCCTTTCTGCGTGCTGCCAGCTTAGGATCATTGATCTCCTCAAAGAAGCCCATGGCACGCATCCAGCCTTGTACATCCGACCTTCTTGGCCAGCGTACGTGAAAAGGTATACCTGAGTTTTCTCGCTGGCGAAGGGAAAGAACAAGCAGAACCAGAGCATAGGGATCAATGAAACTGGCACCTGTGAGGTCAATGCTCTCCTGTTTGCCAGAGGCGATTAACTCGATTACCTGATCGATCGTACTTACGGTTAGCTGCGTCAATTTAGCGCTCCATAGCATATTTGTTTGACAACCAATACAGAGCTTATCGCCCAGCAAGGTGGCTTCCAAGAACATAATCGACTAATGTTATTAGTATGAATAAGAGTGCGGATAAACTGTCCTGGCTTGACGAGCTTAACCCGCAACAGCGAGCAGCAGTAACGCATGGCAATGGGCCGCTATTGGTAGTTGCGGGAGCAGGAACCGGAAAGACCAAGACTTTGGCATATAGGGTTGCTTATCTCATCTCCCAGGGGGTAGACCCAGGAAGGATCCTGCTTCTAACTTTTACCCGAAGAGCTGCCCAAGAGATGCTCAAAAGAGCTTCGCAGATAACAGAGCGCGGAACCAACATAACGGGGCGCGTCTGGGGTGGCACTTTCCATGCCACCGCTAACCGGTTACTTAGAATCTACGCCCAACCCGTTGGTATCAATAAGGATTTTACCATTCTCGATCAGGGTGATGCTGAGGATCTAATGGGGATGATCCGCCACGAGATGGGCCTTCATAGTAATGAAGTAAGGTTTCCTCGCAAGCGAACCTGTCTTTCCATCTACTCTCGAACAGTGAACGGGTCGATGAAGCTTCCTGAAATACTGGATCAGTACTTTCCTTGGTGTGCGATGTGGGAGAATGAACTGCGAAGCCTTTTTGGCAAGTACGTTACGCGTAAGCAAGAAAGGAACGTTCTTGACTATGACGACCTTCTGCTTTACTGGTCAGAACTTTTAACAAGCAAACAAGTAGCCAGTGAAATCACTTCTCGGTTTGATCACATTCTGGTAGACGAATACCAAGACACAAATCCAATCCAGGCAAACATCCTGCGTGCCATGCGCACTGGAAACGATAACATTATGGTTGTGGGTGACGATGCACAAAGCATTTACGCCTTCCGCGGAGCTACAGTAAAGAACATCCTCGATTTCCCAGCACAGTTTGAGGGCACAACAATCGTTAAGCTTGAGCAAAATTACCGTTCCATCCCCCCAATTCTTGAAACAACAAACCTGGTGATAGCCGAGGCCCGAAACAGACATACTAAGAACCTTTGGTCAAAGCGCGATGGAAGCGAACAGCCCAAGCTTGTTACCCTCAGAGACGAAGCACAGCAAGATGAGTACATCATCGACCGGGCTCTCACTCATTATGAACAGGGGATCCCACTGCGAAAGCAGGCTGTGCTATTCCGCGCTGGTCATCTATCAGATTCCCTAGAGATCGAGCTAGCGCGCAGAAAAATCCCTTACCACAAGTACGGAGGCCTACGTTTTCTAGAGTCGGCACATGTAAAGGATCTTGTTAGTTTCTTACGAGTTGTGGAAAACCCGCGCGACGAGATGGCTTGGTTTCGTGTCTTGCAGCTGTTAGATGGTATAGGACCAGGCACGGCGGCCCGCGCTGTAGAGCTTATCTCCAAGGAAGGCAACAACCCCAGATCTATAAGGAGGCTCTCCGTTAGATCAACAGCTAAAGAAGCCATAGCCGCTTTAGCTGATGTTATGGACGACATAACAAAGGATGGTTTTGGCCCACCAGCAACGCAGATAGAGCGAATCAGGAAATTCTACGATCCTTTACTAGATAAACACTATGAAAACCCAGCAGTACGCACTCGCGACCTTATCAGTCTCGAGCAAATTGCGGCTGGATATAAATCGCGCAGCGATTTTCTTGCCGACCTGCAACTTGACCCTCCCACATCAACCAGCGATCTCGCTGCTGCCCCTTACAGGGACGAGGATTGGCTAGTGCTGTCTACGATTCATTCCGCCAAGGGCTGCGAGTGGGACGTAGTGTACCTTATCCACGCTGCAGATGGGTTCCTTCCATCCGACATGGCAACCGGCTCGGAGGATGAAATAGAAGAGGAGCTACGGCTCACTTACGTGGCTATGACCCGAGCACGCGATTTGCTATACGTCACTTGGCCACTGCGCTACTACTTCAAATGGTACGCACTCACCAACGGCCATACCTACGCTCAGCGATGCCGCTTCTTCACCAATGAAGTAGTTTCATCTATGGACGAAACACATCTTGAGTACGAACCAGGAGATAATATGGCAACTAACATAGATGCCAAAGTAAATATCGCGCGAAACATCAGGGGAATGTGGGATAAGTAAATAGGTTACGCTAGCCACAAGCTAACCTTGACATGCGCACAAGCTGATCACCTACACTGCTTCCACAAACGAACGCTTTCCCACCTGGATAAGCATTGGAGGCTTAAAGGCTAGTTCAAGATCTGGAGAAAGGACCCGTTCGTTGTTGATCTTTACCCCACCTTGATCGATAAGACGCTTCGCCTCCCCGCGGCTCTTAACTAGTCCTGATTCTTGCAACAGCGAAATCACCCATATAGCATTCCCGTCCTTAAGGAGATGACGGTCTATCTTTACCTGTGCAACCTCGCTTGGACGCTCATGCTGGATGTGAATGCGATCAAACTCCTCTTGCGCGACAATTGCTATATCACTATCGTGGTACTGAGTTACTATGGTACGGGCCAGAAGACGCTTTGCATCACGCGGCGAGTTATCGACAAGCTTCTCATAGTCAGGCATATGGATATCTGTCAATTGAAAGAAGTACTCGCTGAGCAACTCGTCTGGTATAGAAAGTATCTTTCCGTACATCTGGCTTGCTTGCTCTCCTACGCCTATGTAATTCCCGACCGTCTGGCTCATACTACGAACTCCGTCTGTACCTATAAGAAGGGGAACAGTAAGGATAACCTGGGATTCCTGCCCGTACTCACGCTGGATGTCTCGCCCCACTAACAGGTTAAACAACTGATCAGCACCTCCTAGCTCCACGTCGGCTTGGATCGCCACAGAATCATAAGCCTGGGCTAGCGGGTAGAGAAATTCAAGAACACTTATCGGTAAACACTCAGCAAAGCGCTTTGCAAAATCGTCTCGCTCCAACATACGGGCAACCGTATACTTGGAGGTAAGGGTTATGATGTCAGCGAAAGAAAGCTTGCTTAGCCACTCAGAGTTGTAACGTATCTCAGTTCGCTTAGGATCTAGGATCTTAAACGCCTGTTCAACGTAAGTGGACATGTTGACTGCGATATCTTCTTGCGTCATCAGAGCGCGTGCGGATGACCTGCCAGATGGATCCCCAATACGGCGAGTAAAATCGCCTACAACAAGCACCCCGGTATGCCCAAGGTCTTGAAACTGACGCATTTTACGCAAAGGTATGGAGTGACCAAGCGTAAGGTGCGGCGCAGACGGATCGATACCTAGCTTTATGCGCAGCTTCTTTCCATTCTTTTCCGATTTTTGAAGCTTAGACACAAGATCTTCTTCTGGGATTAGCTGGTCTACACTGGGGCGCTTTTTTAGCTGATCTACAATATCTTCGAATCTAGCACTCATGGGCGCTCCTGAGTTCTCACCACAGAAACAATGTGATCATCCTCTTCCAGATCGATCAGCTTTACCCCACGCGCGTAACGGCCATATGTATTAATATCTCCAGCCAAGATTCTGATTACTTTCTGATCAGTATTGATTATTATCTCATCCTGGTCAGAGACAATGCCAATACAAACCAGTGGCCCCGAGTAGTCATCGATCTTGATTCCCAGAACTCCCTTTCCTCCACGACCCTGAAGAGGAAAATCTATAAGCGCTACTCGTTTTCCATACCCGCGCTCTGTAACCATAAGCAATTGCTTATCCATCGTGATATCGCGATCTATCGCTGCCAATCCGATCACGCGGTCCCCTTCTTCAAGGCGTATACCAATGACTCCCCTTGAAGGCCGTCTCGTCAGTCGAACGTCAGACTCCCGAAAGCGAATTGCCTTACCATTCTGGGTGGCTAACAGAAGCTCTCCATCGCCATAAGTCAAGTGGACATCCACCATGTGATCGTTATCATCAGCATTCAATGCAATAATCCCGCTGGCGTGGACGTTTCGATAGTCCTTCAGGCTGTTGCGATTTACAATGCCGTTCTCAGTGGCCATCAAACAGAAGCGGTCTTCTGCTTCCGTGAAGTCTGAGATAGGAAGAATCTCTCTCACCATGTCATCCTGCTCCAAGGGAATCATGGCACGAATGTTCTTACCTGCGGCATCCCTCTTGAGAGAAGGAAGACGGTGACCCTGAGTGCGGTAGACTCGACGTTCATCTGAGAAAATGAGGATCTCATCACGGGCGTTTACTAGACTAGTTATGTATACGTAGTCATCATCCTTTGTCCGCTGACCGATCACTCCTTTCCCTCCGCGCCCTTGGCTATGGAAATCTGTGGCGCGTGCCGCGTTTACGTATCCCCGCTTGGTAATCGATACCATCAAGTCATAATCGGGGATAAGGCCATTTTCATCGACGCTGCCGTCATCGTTTGTAATAAGAGTTCGGCGTTCGCTTACATACTTCTCACTTATCGCATGCAGTTCTTTCTTGATCGTCTCGTCTAGAAGAACTTCGCTTCCAAGTATTTGCTCGTACTCAGCAATCGCGGCCAGCTTCTCCTCGTACTCTTTATCAATCTTGCTTCCCTCGAGGGTAGTCAACTGTGACAAGCGCATCTTTAAGATAGCATCCGTCTGCTCCTCACTTAGCGCGAGTTCCACCCTTAGCCTCTCAGCAGCAGTTGGTGTATCCGCAGCAGCACGAATGATCTTTACAACAAGATCAATGCTGCCTAGCGCAATACGGTAACCCTCCAGTATATGAGCTCGTTTACGTGCTACATCAAGCCTATGTTTGGTACGACGACGAACAACTTCACGGCGGAAGTCAATGAACGAATTGAGGATTTCCTTAAGTGAAAGAGTCCTGGGATTTCCATCGATGATCACCAGGAAAAAGGCAGCAAATGTTCGCTCCAGTGGGGTGAATTTGTAAAGCTGATTCAAGACCACGTTTGGGTTTGCAGTACGTTTCAACTCAATTACAATACGCATTCCTTCACGATCCGATTCGTCGCGTAAATCGGAGATACCATCAATCTGCCCTCCACGCACTTTACCAGCGATAGATTCTACAATCGTTGACTTACGTATCTGATAGGGTATCTCACTGACTATTATTTTTTCATCATCTATCTCTGCCTTACCACGCAGGATGACCTTACCTTGCCCGGTGCGGTACATCTGTTCAATGCCTTCTCTACCCATAATGATCCCGCCAGTAGGAAAATCTGGACCGGAAATGTGCTGCATTAATTCCTTAACTGAAGCAAGGGGATTGTCCATGAGTAAGAGAATTCCATCGATGAGCTCGCCAAGGTTATGAGGAGGGATCTGAGTAGTCATGCCAACTGAGATTCCCCATGCGCCGTTCATCAACAGGTTAGGGACCTTGGATGGCAGAACTATTGGCTCCTTAAGGGAGTCGTCGAAGTTCTGCATCCAGTCAACTGTGGCTTCTCCCAGTTCGTCCAGAAATTCCTCAGCAATTGGAGCCAACCGAGCCTCGGTATAGCGCATCGCCGCAGCTGAATCTCCATCTATAGACCCAAAATTTCCTTGGCCATCGATGAGTAGATAGCGGTAAGAAAAGGGCTGGGCCATGTTCACCATGGTATCGTATATCGCTGCATCACCATGAGGGTGAAACTTACCCATTACCTCACCAACCACACGGGCGGATTTCTTATGCCCCTTGCTGCTGGTTATCCCCAGCTCATGCATTCCATACAGGATACGTCTCTGTACAGGTTTAAGTCCGTCGCGTACATCAGGTATGGCGCGTCCACGAATTACGCTCATCGCGTAATTTATGTACGATTGCTCCATCTCATCTTCAATGAAAGTATTTTCGATGCGTTCCATGATCACCCGCCCCTTATCCCAATCACCATACCAATATTACTCAAAGGCTAGATAGGATGCAAGTTTCAGACGCTCTAGACGATCGTATAAGGGTCTACCGCATCACGCAGGGCATCGCCCATGAAGTTAAACGCAAGTACAGAGATAACGATCATCACGCCAGGGATCAGAAGCCAAGGATGTTCCTGGATTCCAGAGATGTTTGTGGCCGCGTTGAGAAGCTGTCCCCAGCTTGTCATAGGCTCATGAATGCCATAACCCAAAAATGAAAGCGCAGCCTCGGTAAGCATCATTCCAGGGATAGTGAGCGTAGCAGCAACCACTAAGTAGCTTGTAACATTTGGCGCTATGTGACGCACGATGATGCGCAGGTCGCTCGCCCCCGCGGCCTTTGCCGAAGCAACGAAGTCCATCTGACTGATGGCCAGTACCTGGCCCCGCACAACACGAGCCATACCAGCCCACCCAACTATAGCCAGTGCCGCTATGATCCCCAGGAAAATAATAGTTGCCGGGAGCCCAAATCCTGACAGTGCCGCCCCCATAACAAGTAAGATAGGAAGCCCAGGGATAGCCATGAAAACTTCCCCTAATCGCTGGAGGAACATGTCTATTCCTCCCCCATAGTATCCGGAAATCCCTCCCATCAAGATTGCAATCGGGAAGCTAAGCAATATAACTAGTGGACCAACCGCAAGAGATATCCTTCCTCCAATCATCATCCTTGTAAACAGATCACGCCCAAATGCATCTGCCCCAAAAAGGTAAATCATAGCCTCATCGCCATCTTCTGAACGCGCCCCAAATAAATGGATATTAGTGTTAAAAAGGCCTAACATCCTGTAATCAGAACCACGTACAAACAAACGTATATAATACTTCTTGCCAATATCTTCCGAAAAGATTGGACGATAGGTCTCCGGGTCAAATGCCCGTTTGGTCTTGTATATAAAGGGACGTAATGAGAACCCATCTTCGCTACGAAAGTGAAGCGTTGTTGGGGGAGAAAAGGAATAGGAATTATACTGGTCTCTATAATCATACGGAGCAAAAAACTCTGCAAAAACCGCACCAATAACAAGAATTAGAACAACCACTGTACCAATATTACCCAAGCGGTGTTTGCGAAAAGCACGCCATATCATCTGCCACTGAGAGCGGCTTACATACTCTTTTCCTTCCGTCATCTTGTTAGCAGATCGTTCCATAATCGGCTCGTCTCCTTGAGGTCCTATCTGTAACGAATGCGCGGATCTACCCACGCAAGCATAATATCAGCTAATAAATTACCTATCAAAAGGAATAGACTGAAGAAGAGTAGCCCCCCCATAATCACGTACTGATCTTGCGATTGCAGGGCGGTCCAGAATGCTCTTTCTACTGTAGGTAGGTTTAGTACTATGGCAGTTACCAGCGATCCAGAAACAAGTGCCGGGAGGCTCATCCCAAGCATGCTCACCAGAGGATTAACGGCATTTCTTACAGCGTGCTTGTATATCACGATACGCTCGGAAAGGCCTTTAGCCCTTGCTGTCTGCACGTACTGAAGCGATAACGTGTCAAGCAGGCTTCCTCTCATATATCGTATCAGCCCCGCCATTCCGGAAGTACCAATGACCAGCCAGGCTGGCCAGATATGCCATAGCAAGTTCACAAATTTCGCAAACGTCCATGGAGCATTAGCAAATCGGTTGTCAAATAGCCCCCCCACGCCTAAACCATAGTCACCTACCCTGAAAACAGCCACTAGAAGCCAAAGCACAACCAAAGCAAAAAAGAAGTTGGGAATAGAAAGTCCAAGGAAACCAAAAAACGTTAGCGTATGATCACTTGGCTTATATTGGTGGGTAGCCGAATAGATCCCCAACGGTATCGCGATAATCCAGGTTATTATCATAGTGGAAACCGACACGATTACTGTCCACAGCAAACGATCTCCCATGAAAAGCGTCCAAAACACAGGCTGCATGGTTTCAAAAGAGGTGCCGAAATTCCCGTGTAATACAATCTCCTTTAACCATAACCAATACTGCACGACTGCAGGCTTGTCCAACCCATGTGAAGCACGCATTCTATTTAGCGTTTCTTGGGTTATTTGTGGGTTCATCTGGGCTCTTGTCATGTAATCGCCCGGCATAATATAAATAAGCAAAAAAGATATTAACGATACAATAACAAGCAGCGGAAGCATGTATAGAGTACGACGAATGATATACGTGATCACACTGATCCTCCAACGCAAATATGCAGGGGTGCAAGCTATCCCACACCCCTGCTAG
>CAZKFV010000041.1:0-15018 GCA_964552295.1 uncultured Thermotogae bacterium
GGTGGTCCTGATCAGTGAAATAGTCAATATATCTCTTACGAAGCTCGTGGGCTTGCACTTTTAGTCCCCCTTTGCGATAGGTTTTGATTCTAATTGGGACATGTAGGTAAGTCAAAAAGGCCGAACGCTACTTCTGTAGTTGACATAACCTATTTCAAACGCTATGATGATGGTTATTTAGTGATATCTGGCTTTTTCACGTCAGGTTACCGTGGGACTAAAATAAAAGCAGGAAAGGACTGATATGGGGGGTATAACTCGGTATATAACTCAGCGTTTGTTGCTGACGATCCCGATGTTGCTAATTTTACTCACGCTTGTGTTTCTTATCCTGCGGGTTATGCCCGGAGATCCGGTGGCGGCAATGCTTGGCGGCAGAAATGTTTCGCCGCAGCTAATGGATGAATACCGCCATAGAATGGGCGTAGATCGACCGATACCCGTGCAGTATATTGAGTATCTGAGTGGAATCTTCCGTGGCGATTTTGGCAAGTCTTTTAGTACAAATAAGCCCGTTGTAGTAGAGCTTTTTACTCGCTTTCCGGCTACATTGGAGCTTGCGTTCTTTGGCCTGTTCTTTGCCGGGCTCTTTGGGTTTGGAACAGGGATTATTGCTGCGACCCACGCGGATCAGCCGATCGACCATGTGATACGGATCTTCCACATCGGTTCATTTGCTGTTCCCCTTTTCTGGCTTGGTTTGATGTTACAGGTAATCTTTGCGGTCAAGCTGGGCTGGCTTCCGGTGGCGAGTCGTCTAGGGGGGCGTGTCGCCTTCACATTTCAGTCGGTAACAGGCTTCTACCTCATTGACTCGTTAATTGGGGGAAATGGCGCGGTAATCGCTGACGTTGCCAAACACCTGGTTCTACCTTCGATCACGCTCGGATTTGCTCAGGCGGGGTTACTTGGTCGAATGAGTCGGGCTAGCATGCTCGAAGTACTCGATCAGGACTACGTAACCACGGCGCGAGCAAAGGGCCTTGCCGAAAGAGTTGTCATTCTAAGCCATGCACTTCGTAATGCCCTAATTCCTATTGTCACTGTGTTTGGATTGCAGTTTGCCATCCTTATGGGAGGCGCTGTACTTACTGAGACGGTCTTTTCTTGGCCAGGAGTGGCAAGTTTTCTTGTGCGTTCGATCGGATCGCGCGATTGGCCGGCGATTCAAGGAAGCGTAGTCTTCATAGCGATATTCATCTCCGCTATCAATCTAATAGTGGACATCACATATTCATTCATTGATCCACGGGTAAGGTATTGAAGAAATGACGCGCGGACTGGTAAACAGCTTAGACTGGGTTATCCGGAAGGTGACTTTTGGGAGCCACGCGCTGCGGCGACAGACGGTTCTAAAAATTGGCCTAGTAACAGTCTTTCTCTTTATGCTTGTCACCGTGCTTGCTCAATACTCGTGGTTTACCCCTTATGATCCGGTATATTACAGGGATGCACCGCGCCTTCAGGGCCCTACACTGAGCCACTTAATGGGCACAGACCAACTGCATCGCGATGTGTTTAGTCGCGTGATTGCTGGAGGAAAAGCATCTTTGGTCGTTGCCTTTGGTGCGGTTGCGCTAAGCATGTCCATTGGATCCATCCTTGGTTGGATCTCCGGGTTTGTTGGGGGATTCCTCGACCGCTCTCTTTCACTAGTTATGGATGCAATTTACTCTTTCCCGTCGATGATATTAGCAATCACACTTGTTGCTATGTTTGGAGCTGGGATTGGGCCGATGATTTGGGCGGTGGGATTTGTATATATACCAACCTATTTTCGCGTTACTCGTGCTGAAGTGTTGCAGGTGAGAGAGGCAACGTACGTTGAAGCGATCCGCGCGGTTGGGGCGGGTAATGTTCGAATAGTCTTACGGCACGTTGCTCCCAACACCGTAAACGCAATCATGGCTGTTTCTTCATTCAACCTTGCGGATGCTATTCTAACCGTCGCAGCGCTTTCCTTCCTTGGGTTTGGGCTTCCTCCACCGGCACCGGATTGGGGTTTTGATATTCAAAATGGTCAAAAGTTCCTACAGTCCGGTTCGTGGTGGCTCATTACATTTCCTGGACTCATGATAATCATATTATCTCTTGGGTTTGGTCTTATCGGCGAGGGTATTAGTGATTTAGTCAATCCAAAGCGAAAGCGGAAAACAGGTTGATTTCGTCTGAGAAAGGTGGTAGGCTAAGAGAGCGCGATACTGAGAATTTATGACAAGGAGGCGATGCAGAGAGGCAGAAAAGACGAGTAAGGGTTTAGAAAATCATCGAAAATCGACAATCAAGGAGGAAAAAAGATGAAACGTATTTTGGGTGTGCTTTTGGCTATTGGTCTGTTGGCATCTATCCCTCTTTTGGGGCAAGAGCCGTTAATCATGGGAACTACCGACCGTGTAACGCAGCTCGCGTTTGCAAATAGCTATGACCATTACTCTTGGCACGTTCTGCGAGCGACAACCGATGCACTGATGAAATTGGATCCAGTTACACTGGAACTTAAGGGAGCGATCGCTGAATCGTGGGATATTTCCGAGGATGGTCTAGAATACACGTTTTACATCCGCCCAGGGATCACGTTTTGGGATGGAGAACCGTGTGATGCGGCCGCTGTCAAGTGGTCACTGGATCGCACGATCCGGCTCAACGGCCCCGAGGGGGCTCTTGGCTTGATAAAACCCTACATCGATCATATCGATGTCATTGATCCGTTAACTGTTAAGATTACTCTCACCATGCCGGACGCAATTTTCTTGCTGCGCATGGAAGAGAGTCTGGCCCCGGCGCTAATCTACTCGCCTAAGTCAACTCCTGAGAACGACTTTGCTAACGGTGTTTATGCCGGGACCGGCCCATACAAGCTTATAGAACACGTTCCAGACCAGTACGTGAAGTACGAGGCCTATGAGGACTACTATGGTGAGGCACCAAAGTCGAAGCTCGTCATCGAGAAGCTCTATTCTGATGCGGCGGCGCTGCGTGCGGCGCTCGAAGCTGGCGACGTGGACTTCGTATTCAGGACCCTCAGTCCTCAGGATATCAGAGACCTTGAGAACAACCCGAACGTTGTTGTGGAATTCTTCCCGCCCAGCCCTGGTGTCCGTTATCTCCTGTTCAATGTAACTCAGCCGCCAGTAGATAATCCGCTGGTGCGTCAGGCGATCTGCTATGCGGTTGACCGTGCCGCGATAATCGATCAGGTGTTTGAGGGAACTGTTGACCCGATTTACACCATGGTTCCGATGGTTGATCCTCCGTTCTTTGGCGCGATCAATGTTTTCCCCGAGCGTGATTTGGACAAGGCGGTAGAGATTCTTGCTCAGGCTGGATATAATGCTTCCAACCCTCTTGAGCTTAACCTGTGGTACACTCCTAAGCACTATGGCACCACCGAGGCTGATGTGGCCACGGTTGTTGCCGGAAGCCTGGAAGAGACCGGTGTCATCAAGATCTCGATTCAGATGCTTGAATGGGGAGCCTACGCAGAGCGTATGGCCTCCGGTGGATTTGACATGTTCTTCCTCGGTTGGCATCCAGATTATCTGGAAAGCTCGAACTTCCTCGCTCCATGGACGACTGAGGGGCCAGAGGGGTTGGGTACTTACTTCAACCACCATCCAAACTACGAGGCGTACAAGAACATCATGGAGGTCGCGACAAGTACCGCCGATAAGACAGTACGATCCAAGTTGTATGAGGCGATCCAGGTTTTGAGCGTTCAGGATGTACCGTGGATTCCTCTTTGGGCAATGACCGATGAGATGGTTTTGGCCTGGAGGACAAACGTGCACGGATGTTCGCTGAACATCACGATGGATATTCATATAGACCGTATCTGGAAAGACTAGTTTTTTTAGAACTACAAAGATCTGTGAGGGGCCGAGAAATCGGCCCCTCATTTTGTTTGGGACGAATGTCGTTGCCGCTTGATTGTCTTGAGACTATACTATTAGAAAGAGATTACTAGTTCAGTTAACAGATAATCTGGCAGCAAGATAAGGCTTCTTTGCGAGCGTGCACTGTGGATATTTGTGGCCGAGGATATCCTGATCTTATCTTGCCCTAAGGTGGTTAGAAAGAGGGGTGTTGCTTGTGTACTCAAACCAGCAACTAAGGGTACGTAATAGCGGGCCCAACGGTCAAAGAATCGGAAACCATGCGCTGCTGTTTCTTGTGGTTGGATGTATTCTGTTTCTAGTATCCATCTATGTGGTGAGATTTATTAACATAAATCGACTGGAGAGCCAGGTAGCAGAGGTTAGAGTTGAGCAGGAGCTAGCACTGGAAGAACAAGCGGCTTTGCATGGGCGTCTTGAGCGTAAGGACGATCTTAAGGCCATTGAAGATGTTGCCCGTGAGAAACTGGGATTGGTGAAGCCCGGCGAGCAGCTGATTATCTTCGTCAAAGGGGAATGAACTTGGCAAAAAGATTCGTTCATCTCCACACTCACTCTGAGTACAGCATACTTGATTCTTCATGCAAGATCGGTGCCTTGCTGGACATGGCGAAGGCTAACGACATGGACGCGCTTGCCATAACTGATCATGGGGTAATGGGGGGGGCGGTCAAACTATATCGCGAAGCCGGAAGAAGGGGTATAAAACCAATAATTGGTTGCGAAATTTACCTTGCCCCGGGTGATAGGCGTGAGCGGCAGTCAATAAATGGGCAGAGATACTTCCATCTAGTTCTGTTAGCAGAAAACGAACAAGGTTACTCCAACCTGGTTTCCATTGTCAGTTTGGCACATACGGAAGGCTTCTATTATAAGCCGCGTGCGGATAAGGAGCTGTTGCGCAAATACCATGATGGGCTGATTGCTCTTTCTGCGTGCAAGAGTGGAGAAGTGCCAAGATTACTGCTTGCCGGGCGAAAGGATGATGCTCGCGCGGCGGCAGCGGAATATGCTGACATTTTCGGGGCCGAAAACTTTTACATCGAGTTGCAAGATCATGGCACTGAGGCAGATAAACGCCTAAGAGAACAACTAGTTTGCCTTGCCCGTGATCTGGACCTGCCCCTTGTTGCTACAAATGACATACACTACCTGACGCCAGAGGACCGATTGGCTCACGAGGTGCTCCTTAATATCAGGGCCAACAAGAAGATCCACGATGAAGACCGCATGATGTTCGATGGCGACGGCTACCATTTTAGATCGGAAGCTGAAATGAGGGAGCTGTTCTCTGATATTCCCGAGGCCCTAGAGAACACCCGAGCGATTGCTGATCGTTGTAACGTGGAGATAGAGCTTGGAAACAGTGTCATCCCGCCATTTCCGCTGCCTGATGGTGTTACAGCAGACGAGTACCTGCGCAAACTTGCCTACAATGGCGCAAAAGAAAGGTACGAATCCATAACACCTGTGGCCGAGAAGAGGCTTGATTACGAGCTATCCGTGATCGAAAAAATGCACTATGCCACTTACTTTCTCATCGTTTGGGACTTTGTCCGTTTCTCCAAAGAGCAGCATATCCCAGTTGGGCCAGGCAGGGGATCGGCAGCAGGAAGCCTTGTCTCTTACTGCATTGGGATAACCCGCGTTGATCCGCTTCGTTACAACTTGATCTTCGAACGCTTCCTTAACCCTGATCGCGTCAGCATGCCTGATTTTGATATCGATTTCTGTGTAAAAGGGCGGGATAAGGTAATCGCTTACGTTCAGGAAAAGTATGGCAAGAATTGCACCGCTCAAATTGCCACCTACGACCGTATGGCTGCCCGCAGCGTAGTGAGGGACGTGGGAAGAGTGCTGGGCGTGGCCTACAGCACCACCGACCATCTAGCCAAGCTGATTCCTTATGGGCTGACCTTGCGGGTTGCGACGGAAAAGGTGGCTGAGCTTCACGAGCTTTACCAAAGTGATCCTACGGTGAAAAAGATCGTAGATATTGGGTTGCGATTGGAAGGGCTGGCGCGTAACACCTCGACTCACGCTGCCGGGGTCGTTGTTGCGGCAAGGCCGCTGCAGGAAATTGTGCCGCTGATGCGCTTGGGCGAGGGGGAAGTTGTCACCCAGTATGATATGACCGATGTTGATGCAGTAGGATTACTGAAGTTTGATTTCCTTGGCCTTCGCAATCTTACGTTACTGGATGAGGCTTGCCAGTCGCTTAGAGCCCGCGCTAACATTGACATAGATCTTGACGATATACCTTTGGATGATGATAAAACATTTGAGATGATAAGGACCGGGGCTACAGCTGGTATCTTCCAGCTAGAAGGATCAGGGATGACCTCTCTCATCCGCAGGGTGCAACCCGACCGGTTTGAGGACCTTGTAGCTCTGCTTGCCCTTTATCGACCGGGGCCTCTGGAAAGCGGTATGGCAGACGACTACGTGGAGCGCCGCCACGGACGACAGAAGATATCATATCCTCATCCCAGTCTGAGCAAGGTCTTAGACGAGACCTATGGCTTGCCGATATATCAGGACCAAGTCATGCTTATGGCACAAGCTTTGGCTGGTTTCTCCCTTGCTGAGGCAGACATTTTGAGAAAAGCAATGGGTAAGAAGAACAAAGCTATAATGGCAAGCTTGCGGGAGAAGTTTATGCAGGGTTGTGCAAGCAAAGGGATTTCTGAGCCTATCGCTACACAGAGCTTTAGCGATATGGATAAGTTCTCCCGCTACGGGTTCAATAAATCGCACGCAACAGCCTACGCGTTTATCTCTTATTGGACAGCTTACCTGAAAGCAAACTATGAAACCTACTTCATGGCGAGTTTGCTAGCTAGTGTTCAGGGAGATCTGGAGAAGGTTGCATCTTACATTGGTGAATGTCGTCGTATGGGGATAGAGGTTCTTCCTCCTGACATTAATGAAAGCGAGGCTGGATTTACCCCAACTTCCGATTCCACGATCCGATTTGGGTTAGCAGCGATCAAACACGTTGGCCAAGGTGCGATAGAATCTATTCTTTCCGTCCGCGGAAAAGGTTTCTCCTCGTTCTTTGACCTGTGTCGACGCGTGGATTGGGTAGATCGGGAAACGCTGGAGGCCTTGATCAAGGCAGGGGCGTTCGATGGCTTGGGTGCATCAAGGCGAGGGCTGTTGATGCACCTGTCGCAAGGGATAGAGATGATGCAAATTGCTCGTCACGAACGACAAAGCGGTCAGCAGTCGTTTTTCAGTGGCCCTAACAACACGGTTGTGGATCCCATTGTATCGGAGGATGAATTTGAACAGAGCGATCTCCTTAGTTTTGAAAAGGACCTCTTGGGGCTGTACATAAGCGCTGACCCACTTGACCAGTACCGTGAAGTGATCTCCCTTTACTGCCGACCGCTGCAAAGTGTTAGTAGTATGTGCCAGGGAGAGGAAGCTATAGTAGGGGGCTGGATCACGGCAATGCGGCGCATATCGACGAAGAATGGTGACCAGATGGCGTTTGTCAGTATAAGTGATGGAAGCGGCAAAGCTGAGGTCACCGTATTTCCACGTTTACTACAGGCGGCTTCTGCATCCATTGACGTGGATCGGTTTATCGCGCTGCGCGCATCTGCGGGAAGAAGAAGCGGAGAGATTAGCCTTGTTGCAGAAGAAGTGCTTGCATTAGAGCTACTTGAAAAGAAAGTGAGCCTTACCGTCAACGTGACTCTTACCGAGGAGGAGATAGATCAAGATCGCTTAGCAAGGCTGCAATCCTTCCTTTGCCAGCATCCAGGTGATGCACCCTTCACTCTACGGGTGGACGCTCAAAATGGAAGATTCTTGGTACGAGCAGGCAGTGGTTATTCTGTTTGCCCGACCATGGAACTGCAACGTGGTTTGGAGGAGATCGTTGGGCAGGGACGCGTACGAGTATCTGCTGGAGCTAATGGGCAGATTTAGAAAAGGCATCCGCTGGCTTCATCCAGGGATGCGGGTCAAGCGTTGGGGCCTTCTCGCAACGGCTTCGATGCTTCTGGTTGTCTTTGCGATTTTAAGCAGCGCGGGAAGAGGATGGGTGGCTGAGCTCTACAGACTGATGCCCAAATCGCCCCAGATGCGGATTTCCATTATTGTTGTCGCTTTTATCATTGGTATAGCGGGGTTTTCGTACGCTCTTTTTCGCCTGGTGCGTTCGATAGCACGTGGCGTTGCTCCGGGCCGCGATGAGAAGCCATCCCAGATAATCTACCGCACGCGCCTACTCCAGCGAGGCCCAGCCGTAGTCGCCATTGGTGGTGGTACTGGGCTATCTACCTTGTTGCGTGGGCTTAAAGAAGAAACATCAAATATCACTGCTATTGTAACGGTGATGGATGACGGTGGCAGCTCAGGCAGGCTAAGACATGAGCTTGACGTACTGCCTCCGGGTGATATCCGCAACTGTATACTAGCCCTTGCCGAAGACGAACAGCGTATAGCGAGGCTCTTTCAGCATCGGTTCTGGGCGGGTCCTGAATTGGCGGGACATTCTTTGGGAAACATACTCCTTGTAGGGCTGGAGCAGGCCACAGGGGGGTTTGACCGAGCAATCGAGGAAATGAGCTATATTCTAAACGTGATCGGAGAAGTTGTCCCAGCGACCTTGGAAAAAACCCACCTTCGCGCGCAGATGGTGGATGGAAACTGGGTTGAAGGGGAAAGCCAAATAACTGCTGATCCGCGCCGGATAAAGCATATCGAGCTATCAAAAAGCCATGTACAACCTTACCATCGCGTACTGGAAGCGATTGAGTCGGCCGATCTAATCTTGCTAGGACCGGGGAGCCTGTACACTAGTATTATCCCCAGCCTTCTTGTGGAAGGGATAGCAGATGGCATAGCCGAATCTGCGGCGGAGAAGATTCTAATTGGGAACTTGATGACCCAGCCAGGTGAAACAGATGGACTCTCCCTTCTTGATCATCTAGAAGCGCTGGCTGAATATCTAGATGTTAGGTGTTTTGAAAAGGTAATTGTAAATCACGCGCTTCCCCCTGATGAGCTTATTGATAGGTACAAAGCTGAGGCGGCGGAACCAGTAACAAACGATCTAGCTGAGGCGAACAAGTACCAAATTGAAGTTGTCACTGCCGATCTCATTGGATTTGCTGAGTTTTCTGGTAAGCAGACCGTGAAACATGATCCCGCGAAATTGGCGAGAGCGATCGTTCACGCTTCACGATCCTTCTCCCGGCACCAGAAATGATTACCATCTTATCAGCACAAGCTTGGCGCAGGCTGGTATCTTTACCTGTTCTGATCCTGATGGCTAATTGACATCGATAACTGGGAAGCAGTGTTACACCACCATCTTCATTCATCCCTTGATTACGATTATAGGCGTTAGCCTTGCTACCGCCTTGTTGATTCCAGAATCAGTTGCCGCGTTCACTACTTTTTCTACATCCTTGTATGCACCTGGTGCCTCTTCGGCTACACCACGTTTGCTTTTAGCACGCAATATGATTCCTTGAGTTGCAAGGTCGCTTTGGATCTGCTCTCCCCAGTACTTCTTGGCCGCCTTCTTTCGAGATAAGGCTCGCCCCGCACCGTGAATCCCGCTTCCAAATACCTTTTCCATGCCTAAATCTGTGCCTCGCATCACGTATGAGGCAGTGCCCATAGTTCCGCCAACCAGAGTGGGATGCCCGACGCTGCGGTAGTTTAGAGGTGATTCCTCACGGCTGGGGCCAAAGGCACGAGTTGATCCCTTTCTGTGTACCAGAAGGCGACGTACTTGTTCTGCCAGAGTGTGATTTTCGAACTTGGCGTTGTTATGGCCTATGTCATATACGGTTCGAACAGCTGCTGGGGACATTCCAAAGATCCGGTGGAAAACAGAACGTATCAGGTGTGTAATCACCTCGCGGTTAGCGAAGGCGCAATTTGCCCCGCAGGCGATGGCGCTCAGATAGCGGTTGCCTTCGGGGCTGGAGATTGGTGCACAGACTAGTTCTCGTTCATGTACCGGTATGTGATATTTTCTGCTTGCTTCATCCATTATCCTCAGGTAGTCCTGCCCGATCTGGTGGCCCAGGGCGCGCGACCCTGTATGTATTGAGGCCACGATCTGGCCTTCTCTAAGCCCATACGCATTTGCTGCATCTTGATCCAGGATCTCTTCTACTTGCTGTACCTCCACGTAGTGATTTCCTGCTCCAAGCGTTCCCACCTGGCGGAACTGCCTTTGCTTAGCGATATCGCTTACTGTGCTTGGGTCAGCATCAGGAATGCACCCGTTTTCCTCTATGAACTCGATATCCTCAGGCAGGCCGTATCCGCGTTCTATGACGTAGGATGCGCCTTCTTGAAGCAGATCGTCGATCTCGCTCATGGTAAGCCGTAGCTTACCTTCCGAGCCGACCCCCGCCGGGATGGTGTCAAACAGATCTTTAGATAGATCATTAGCGCGCGATGTCAGTGCAGGCCGATCGAGCGGGGTAGCAAGGAGCCTTACACCGCAGTTAATATCAAAACCAACACCGCCTACGACTACCACCCCTTCTTTTGCGTCAAAGGCAGCTACTCCGCCTATCGGGAATCCATAGCCTGGGTGAACATCTGGAAGAGCGACGGCTTGTCCAACAATACCTGGAAGACAAGCTACATTGTGTAGCTGCCTTAGAGCGTTCCATTCCTTATTATCAGCCAGATCTTGACGGAGTTGCTCTATGGTCTGTTCATCAGCGATCACCAGTGCCGGTACGCGCATTTCACCTGTTGCGGGAAGTAGCCACTCTGCCTTGGACAACCTTTCTAGTTCTAGATTCTCATTCATCTCTAACCCCCTACACGTCAACAACGCACTTGGCGATGAACTGGCCGTTCTCCTGCCAAACACGAAGGCCAGCGTAAGTTGCTCCCTTAACCTCGGTTCTCGGATCGTGCCGGGACGCATCTAATGCCTCTCCGAAAGCGGACCCTGAAAGGTTGAATATTCCTTGGTTGTCTTCGATAGAGGCATCAAATTGGGAAAAGACAAGGCCGCTTAAGTCCTTTCTGCTTAGTAACTCACCCAGCCATTCCACCAACAGGGTTTCCACACTGTAAGCACTGACATTTATGTTAATCGATCTTTTTGGATTGACTTTTCTGATATCGACCATCAAGTTGAACATAGCTCTCGCTGCTTCGCAGAACGCGTCGCTTAACGTATTACTTGTTGCCCGAATGCAGACATCCGAAGTGTGGTCGAGGTACTCAAATGGCATATTGGTTATTGCCTCCGGTCTTGGGTCCTCGGTGCACGAGGGGCAATGTGAACAGGGGTGAGTATAAAGGGCCTTTGCGTGTCAATTGGCTTTCCATCAACACTAAGCTGTCTGCTTGCACCACCCAATCTGGCTTTTTTGCTTTTTTGGTTACTTGATGTAGCGAGGTATTAACCCGGCCCTTGATGCGAGCAAGCGTGATGTGAGCCATTGTCTCTTGGTGGGCATGGGTGAAACCAAGCTCAGATAGCTTCTTGTCTAGCAAGGTGAGAAGTTCACGAAAATGTTCCGGTAGTTTTCCCCCCACCCATATCACACGCGGTCTGTCCAGGCTGGGAAAGGCGCCCAACTCGTCAAATTTTGTCTTAAATGAAGGTATTTGAGAAGTCACATCTTGGCAGGCATCCTTAAGGCTCAGGGTTAGCATGGGATCAATTTCGCCCAGAAAGCGAACTGTTATGTGATAATTCTGTGGTTGAACCCATGACGCGCGAGTCTTGATCTGCTCTTGCAGCTTTGAAGCGATTGATGAGATATTATCCTTGACATTGGCTTGCAGCGGTATGCAGAGAAACGTTCTCAATGTAGCACCTCCACGCTCGATAATACCACAAAAAAGGCAGCTATTATGTAATGAATCAATCATGCATTTACCCTGGCTTTAGTGACAAATCTTTGTTGTTATGGCGCTTGATGGCTAGTGCGATGAACGCTTCCTATGATATTGCACCTGTGCGTGGTCCCTTCGCAGGAAATCAGCAGACGCTTCTATAGACAGCCAGCTCAGGTCAAGGGATCCTCTAACACCCGCAGAGGCTTGCTTACCGTTGCTCCCTTCCGGGCCTAGCGGGGTTCACAGGCATGCGCCGCAGAGGGCTCAACCATCAACACCGCTTATCCAAGGCAGGCCCTGCTTCCTTCCCTCTCAGGAAACCCTTCGGTTCCACTGTAGCGGGTTGTGGATATAGGGGACCGCTAGCCCCCCACCTAGCACAGGTGTTGGCGGAGGGGGCGGGATTTGAACCCGCGGTACCCAAAAAGGTACACCAGTTCTCCAAACTGGCGGATTCGGCCGCTCTCCCACCCCTCCGGTTCACTTGAAGATTCTAGGGCCAGCTTGGTTAGATTTCAACTAGGCTTTTGCCTTATTCAAACAAAGAGCACTAAGTCAAGATGAATCTTCTTGAGACAGTAATGCTTCTTGCATTCTTCGTAGAGCATGAGTGATATTTGAGCGTTGCGTTGCGAAATTTAGCCTGACAAACCCATCGCCGCCCTTTCCAAAACGAGCTCCATCATTGAGCCCGACCCGTGCCCTTTGAAGAAAAAACTGGTGGGGATTTTGCCCAAGGTCCAACTTGCGACAATCAAGCCAGGCCAGGTACGTTCCCTCTACATGGCTCACGCTTACTTGAGGCAGATCAGTTTCTATATGATCCTTCAAGTAGTCTCTATTGCCTTCTAGGTATTTGGTAAGCTTATCGAACCACTCCTCGCCTTTGGTATAGGCAGCCTCAGCTGCAATGTAGCTTAGTATCCCTGGTCTTTGTACCAGGCCGCGCTTCGTCATTTCTACTCGCTCTCTAATCTCTTGGTTTGGTACCACCGCAATGGCGAGGCTTATCCCAGCCAGGTTAAAGGACTTATTTGGCGCAATAAGGGTAATGGTGCGACTAGCGATTTCCGGATCCATGCTGGCTATGGGTATGTGGGACCTACCATCGTAGACAAAGTCAGCGTGGATCTCATCGGAACAGATGCGTAGATCGTTTTCCAGACAGATTTCAGCTAGCCTTTCGAGCTCCTTTCTATCAAACACTCGCCCTACGGGATTGTGTGGATTGCACAGAATAAATGCCGAGCAATTATTGCCTGCGGCCTTTTTGACATCGTCAAAATCAATTTCATAGCTACCATTTCTAGCTTGTATAAGCCCTGAGGGTCTAGCCTCCATCCCGGCATTTCTTGGAACATCTAGTATGGGAAAGTAGATTGGCGGTTGAAAAAGAAGCCCCTTACCAGGATTTCCGATTGCTTGTATGGCCAAGTTGAAGCCCACCGCAACATTTGGCAGGAACATGAGGTCCTCTGGTTTCACCTTCCAGTTGTAGCGTCTAAGAATCCAGCTCACTACTACTTCACGTATCTCTGGAGGTTCCTTGGGATAGCCGAATACCCCATGCCGGATGCGTTGATGGATGGCGTCAATTATTGATGATGGAGCTGGAAAGTCCATATCAGCAATCCACATTGGCAGAACATCGGGATCAAATATCCCCCATTTTATGCTATCAGTGCCGCGCCGGTTGACCGGTTGGTCAAAATCGTACTCAGCGCTATTCATCGTGTGAGACCACCACCCGGAAAATGGATTGCCTGTGGAACTTATTGGCCATTATCATCGATTGACAACCAAGCGGCAATCCGTATTGCTTGGATCACTTATTGGATGGCGTATGTAGCGTTTTGGCTAGTTGGTCACAACTTAGGGCGTTTGGTTGGCAAAGCGCTGAGTATAGTTTTACTATGTGGCATACTGTAAGAAAAGGAGGTCCCTCGTTGTTTGAGGCAGGTGGTTCTAAGATAGTTGTCACAAAAGAAGGTCCCTCTTGCTACAGACATCAAACAGTAATGCGTGATTGAGGCAAGTGTAATCACAGAAAGCAAAAGGACCCTCGCGCAGAGACGGAGAGAACCCTGATAATAATACAGATTAGGAGGATGACAGGGGCTAAAATTGGTCTTTCTTGGCGGAGGCTGCGGTCCCCTGTGCCTGTCTGGACGCAGGCGAATCTTGAGTGAGCGATAGCAAGTAGGCCAGAGAGAAAAGACCTTGTCAGTTACGGTCAGACGCGTTCGTTATCCACAGGAAACAGCCAAAAGCTAAAAATTGTGAAAGAGAGGTCCATCGGTTATGAAACTGACGGTGCTAGTTGATAATAACACGCTGATTGATAGGTATCTGCTTGGAGAACCGGCGGTATCGTTCTTGATAGAAGAAGACGGCAAGAAAGTGCTGTTTGACGTTGGCTATTCGGATGTCTTCATCAGGAATGCAAATAAGCTCTCGCTGGGGCTGCTGGATGTGGATTATCTAGTGCTTTCCCACTGCCATCTGGATCATACCTGGGGTTTGATCCCTCTAGTAAGAATGCACACCGAGTCTATGATAGAGGGACTTCCTGTTAAAAGGGCAAAACTTGTTACTCACCCTGCGACGTTTATGTCCCGTCAAGGACCAGGAATGCCGGAGATTGGATCTTTGCTAACCCAGGAAACGCTTTCCGCATTCTTCGATGTGTCTCTAAGCAGTGAGCCAGTATGGCTAACAAAAAGGCTGGTGTTTCTGGGTGAAATCGAGCGAAAAAATGACTTTGAGGCTAAGGATCCAATTGGAACGGTGATGGAGAACGGAGCCAGAGTGGCGGATTTCATACCGGAAGACTCAGCTCTGGCATATAAGTCAGAAAGCGGACTGGTGATTATCACGGGATGTTCTCATGCTGGCATTTGTAACATCGTTGAATATGCGCGCAAGGTTTGTAAAACAGATGAGGTGCAAGACATCATCGGCGGGTTTCATCTGCAAGATCCTCGCCAAGAGCAGCTGCAAGGAACGCTTAACTACATGCAGCAACTGCAGCCCAAAGAAGTGCATGCCTGTCATTGCACCGATCTTCGTTCTAAGATCGAGCTAGGTAAGGTTGTAAACCTGCAGGAAGTTGGCTCGGGATTAGTACTTGATTACTAAGCGCGTAGGGCGAACCTGCGATATGCTGAACGCGCCTGGTCTGGAAAGTGATCCGCCTTTGCTTTGTCAAAGTCTAGTTCAAGAAGATACTGAGATGGTAGCATCCAGTGGTGTGGCTTGGAAGATCATGCGCCTTGCGATGAGA
>CAZKFV010000042.1:0-3792 GCA_964552295.1 uncultured Thermotogae bacterium
GAGCAATCTTCTCCTCTTCTCCGTTTATATAAGGAATAACGTTATCAAGAATATCCAATGACGGAACACCAGGATATCCTGCTCCTGAAACTGCCTGCATTGTGAAAGCCAATACCGTTTTCAACCTGTACGCATCATGCAATGGCTTTAGCACCATAGTGATTCCCGTTGTAGAGCAGTTTGGGTTAGTAACGATAAAACCAGACCAATTTCGCTTTTCCCTTTGCGTTGAGATAAGGCTAGAGTGATCGGCGTTCACCTCTGGAATAATAATGGGAACATCTGGTTCATAGCGAAAGGCAGAGGCATTGGAACACACTGCGTACCCAGATGCAGCAAACTGAGGCTCAACCTGTTTAGCTACATCGCTAGGAAGAGCAGAAAAGACAAGGCGCCCCGGAATATTAGGTTTAAGTGATGAGACAATCATGTTTCTCATAGAACTCGGAGGATCTCCAGGTATCACCCAGCGACAAGCATCCAGATATCTCTTTCCCGCACTACGATCCGATGCAGCAAGCGCTACAACTTCAAACATAGGATGATTATCCAGAAGCTGCACAAAGCGTTGACCAACCGCTCCGGTAGCACCAAGGACGGCTACCGGCAGTTTATCTGCCATTGTTTATGACCTCCTTGTGAATTTGCTGTACCGCTTTTTTCCCATCGGCAGCATCAACCACAAGCGAAATACTACACTCAGATGAGCCCTGAGCTATAGCTATGACGTTGATCCCCGCCTCTCCTAAAGCGCCAAAGATACGCGCCGAGATCCCGGGCGTGCCCCGCATGCCACTTCCGATAGCACTAATGATAACAATGCCATCATCGGACCAGATGCGGTCAATATCTCCCCTATCAAGCTCCCTTGCCATTTCCTCTTGTAGGGTAGCGACAACTGACGCTGCATTATTAGTTGGAATAACAAAACAGATTGATTGCTCCGAGGAAGCCTGGGAAATCATCAGCACGCTTGTTCCGTCTCTGGCAACGGCACTAAACGTCCTGCCAGCAATGCCGGGAACGCCTATCATGCCCCTACCGGCAATTGTCACCATACTCAAGCCGGTTATCATAGTAACTGCCTTCACCGTACCGTGCGTGTTCATTGTCTCACGGACAATCTGTGTGCCCGGTACATCTGGACGGAATGTGTTCTTCACCCATATGGGGATCTCCCTTTCGATAACCGGACGAATAGTCCGCGGGTGAAGGACCCTTGCCCCAAAGTACGCCAACTCTCCAACCTCTGTATATGAGATAATCGGTACAACATGAGCATCAGGGACGCACCGGGGGTCTGCTGTCATTACCCCATCCACATCGGTGAAAATCCAGACCTCATCAGCATCCAATGCATCCCCGATAATTGCCGCCGTGTAGTCACTCCCCCCCCTGCCCAAGGTAGTGGTTATCCCCTCCTTAGTGGCAGCTATGAAACCAGTAATCACGGGGGTAAAGCCCTCGTCAAGCAGCGGCGATAAATTGCCTGTAACACGCTTTCTAGTAAGATCTGCAATTGGCATAGCGTTTCCGAAACTATCGTCGGTAACGATTAAATCGGTGGCATCAATTGCCTTGCTGCGTATCTCGATCTGGTTGAGTAGGGCGGCAAGGATTTGCGAACTTAACCGCTCGCCTTTTGACAAAGCGGTATCCGTAACGCGAGGAGTAACTTCCCCAAGCACATGGACACTGGTGCAAAGGCTCTCATATTCCTCAATAATGAGATCAACAAAGGATATCAGGTCATCGACACCTTGATCGTTGTTTAATGTCTCATTGATAACCTCAAGGTGTCGCTTTCTTAACGCATCACAAACAGCGCGGTACGTATGAGCATCCCCAGAAGCTGCACCAAGCACCCCTCTAATGAGATCATCCGTAACACCGCTGACAGCGGAAACAACCGGCACAACTTGATTACCCTTACGAACATGCTGACAAATGATATCTCTTACTTGAAGAAAAGCTGATGCATCACTAACTGACGTTCCTCCAAACTTCATAACTAGTCTATTCATCACAGTTTTCCCATTTGAACGCGTAGTTCTAGAATATCGCCCAATACGCCAGCAGCCGTAACCTTGGGCCCAGCCCCAGGGCCCGATATTGAGAGCGGTATCTCGCTGTAGAATTGCGTACTGAAGACGACTTTGTTTTCCGTACCATCTAGGTTTCCCAGTGGGCCATCTCGGCCCTCTTGTGAAAGCCCAACCATGCCCCCACTTTCCCCAATCTGTGCCACATATTGCAGCGTCCTCCCGGCAATATCTGCTTCAGCCTTTCGCAGGTTGTAACCCTCATCTAACACATCGAGCTTATTCATAAATTCATCAACTGAAATACTCCGAAAAGAGCTGGGGAACATAGGCTCCACATCTATTTGCTGCTCTTCAAGTGGCCAGCCAACGCTTCTTGCAAGTATTAAGCTCTTACGCAAGACATCCATCCCAGATAGGTCGTCACGTGGATCGGGTTCTGTGTAGCCATTATCCCGCGCCCTAAGTAAAGCCCGCGAGTACTTCACCCCTTGCTCCATCTGGCTGCAAACGTAGCCAAGCGTTCCGCTCAAAACCCCCTTGATTGAAACAAATGAGTCACCACAGGAGCGAAGATTGCGTAACGTAGAAATGACCGGTAGCCCCGCTCCTACCGTTGCTTCATAGCGTACATACGGATGCAAGAAAAATCCTTCAGCTTGTGACCACGCTCTAGCTATTGGCCGCTTGTTGGCAAGTACAACGCCACCACCACTGGCAAGTGCTTTTTCCAGCAGAAAAGCCGTTTCATCCGATGCGGTAAGATCAACTAAGATAGTCCCCGGGGCAAAAAAAGAGGTGATCTCCGAGCTAGGTATCGCTCCGGCAAGCTGTTCAAGCGATCCACCGCCACCTTTGACCTCCAAGGTCTGAACAAGCGTATTCAAAGTTAAGGGATCTTTACTGACTATAAGATTTTTACTGTCGGAAATGGCTACCACGTTTATCTGATCACCAGTGCATGTCTTCGCATTTCTATCCAAAATTAGCCTCAGGAGCGATCTTCCTACTTTGCCCATACCAAGCAGGACAACCGGGTTTTTCAAGCCTCTGGTCGGGCTAGCTATTTTCATCAATACCTCCTATAAGAGCAAAAAACAAAAGACCACAGGCACATACCTGCAGTCTTCTCCTCCGCCTTGTTCTAACCGTTATCAGCTAGAGCAACGCGAAGATGTTACTAGTAGTAGTATAAACAAACGAAAGGCAGAACGAAAATCCGTACCACGTCCTCTTTTCATAGCCTTTCATCATAACGATACTAGCATACTGCGAATTTTGCATTTCGTCAAGTTCAAAACACCATTGATCAGATTCCGCTATACCCATCTTCTACAGTTGCAAATTTAGAGTTACCTTTCCAAGGGCATTACAGGGTGAGGGAAGAGGTCTTGGCATCAGGAGTGTCAACCTTGTTTTGCTTCACCGGCGGGGGAATGCCTACCCCTGCTGCCTGTAATACCTTGCCGCATACTCCCTTAAGAGGGGTGCGCAGTAGATATCGCTTTCCTTGATGTTGCACTTCTACTTGTTCCAGCTCTCGCAGATCACGCATAATGTCAGCCCATTCAAGCTTCCATCCCTTCTTGTTCAACCGTTGGGTAAGCTCGTGCATGACAACAAGCGCAATGAAGCTCACAAACAGATGGCCAGTGATGGCTAGCTCCGTCTTGTGGAAGATCGGTCTTGTCTCCAAAAGTGACTTGGCTGTCCGGAAGAATCTCTCCACCGTGAGAAGATGCTTGTATTG